>CAJXTO010000206.1 GCA_913061245.1 uncultured Oceanospirillales bacterium | reverse complement strand
CAGGGGTGTAGTGCTGTCGACATGACGCTCAAAGATGGCGTTGAGAAGACGTTGATGGATCGAATTCCTGAATTGAAGGGTGTTCGTGACGTAACCGATCATAGCCAGCGTGAAAATGCCTACTACAAATAAAATTGTGTCGAAGGTGGCGTCAATTGACGCCATCGTTGATGAAATCCGTGATTTTCTTCATGTTCCTACGCCAGAGGCCTGGGTCAGTCACGCCTTAGGGGACCTCGGGACGCTTCTCGTTGATCATGCAAACTGCGAATACAAGGCGGCAGCTACAGGTATGAGTCTGATCACGAAGTACCGACATTTGCCACGCTTGCAAAAGCTGATGGCCCGACTGGTCCGCGAAGAAATGTTGCACTACGAACAAGTACTCATGTTCATGGATCGGATGGGTGTGGAATTTCGTCCGCTCAGTGCATCACGCTATGCAAAAACCTTAAGAGAATCTGTGAGAACAGACGAGGCAGGTCGTTTGGTTGATTTGCTACTGGTTGGCGCAATCGTGGAAGCACGTTCTTGCGAGCGATTTGCCACGCTATGGCCGCATCTACCAACGTCGCTTGGGCGCTATTACAAATCATTACTGCGCTCAGAAGGGCGTCATTACCAGGACTATTTGGCTCTCGCGACAGAAAATGACGTCGATGGTGCTATTAACGAACGATTAGCACATTTTCTACAGATTGATCAGCAGTTGATTCAGAGCCCAGATCAGGAATTTCGCTTCCATTCTGGTGTTCCGGTCTGACGTGACCATTGCTCTGTAATCGTTGGGCCTTTGTCTGAAAGGCGGACTAGGCTCACAGTCTGCGCAGAGTCTGTTGTATCAATAAAAACTCCAAGCCCAGAGCGATCCCAGTCGGATGTGACGGCGCGTAGCCCTGATTCTGTCTGCTGAATAGCGGGGCGATGAGTGTGCCCATGAACCATCAAAGTTGCGCCATAGTCTTTCATCCACAAATCGATCTCTGAGTCGACCGCATCACCAATTGCTTCAGGGCGGTTGGCCTGTGATTCGCGAGACGCCTGTCGAAGTCCGTCAGCAATGGCCTGTCGCTCGGAAAGCGGCTTCTCGAGAAAATTGTTGATCCAAGTTGGTTGTCTGACTTCTTGCTTAAAAGTCTGATATGCATGGTCGAGCGTGCATAGTTCGTCGCCATGAATCACGATGAATTCATCGGCTGCATAGCGATCCACTAAGCGAATCTCAAACCCGCTGAGAAACTGTTCGCTGATTAAGAAATCACGATTGCCATGAATGAATAACGTGTCATCGCTATGGCCGCCGCAAAACGCGAGAAATTCACTATCGACATCGGTTGCACCATCGTCTCCAATCCATGCCTCAAATATGTCACCAGCTAAAATGAGCTGGTCGCATACGCAGTGGCTAAGTGCCTCCATCGCTGCGCGGTAACGCGCAGGATCAGAAGGATCGAGATGGAAATCAGAGACGACGAGGCGTCGCATCAAATGATAGACGCTTTATTGATGATGACATCATCTCTTGGCACATCTGAATGGCCCGCACGATGTGTCGTGTCGACAGCTCGGATTGCGTCAACCACATCCATGCCGTCATACACGCGAGCAAAGACACAGTAGCCATAACCATCGGGAGTTTCTGAACGGAAGTTTAGGAAGTCATTGTCCGTTACATTAATGAAAAACTGGGCGGTCGCGGAGTGCGGGTCCATCGTTCTTGCCATTGCAACGGTTCCACGATTGTTTGCAAGGCCATTGGATGCCTCGTTCGCAATCGGGTCGCGTGTTTCTTTCTGAATCATGCCTGGCTCAAAACCGCCGCCTTGGATCATGAAGCCATCAATGACACGATGAAAAATGGTTCCGTTGTAAAAGCCATCTTCAACATATTGCTTAAAATTTGCAGTTGTTTCAGGCGCATCGGTCTCGAAAAGCTCTAAAGTGATGTTGCCAAGCGTTGTTTCAAATAGAATCACGGGTTTTCCTCCTCAATACAGTAGGCGGTACTATACCGGTTTCACCACAAGGAATAACGCGTGAGTTTGCAGATCTTTGACACC
>CAJXTO010000205.1 GCA_913061245.1 uncultured Oceanospirillales bacterium | reverse complement strand
GGTGGGCATGTGTTTTCGCGTACCCTAGAGGCGCATAATGCCAATGTTCGAAAATATCAGTTGAAGCGATGAGTACTCTAAAAGCACAGTTCATTACGCTTGAAGGCGTCGAAGGCGCCGGTAAAAGTACGCAAAAAGAGGCCTTGTGTCGCCTTTTGGATGCCAATGGCATTACTTATATCGAGACGCGCGAACCCGGTGGGACGCCCTATGCGGAATCAATTCGGGAATTATTATTGAGTCACGCAGATGATGCTCCATCTGCTAAAACCGAGTTGCTCCTCATGTTTGCGGCGCGTGCGCAGCACTTAGAGACTAAAATATTGCCTGCTCTTGAATCTGGGGTATGGGTTGTTTGTGATCGCTTTACTGATGCCACCTATGCGTATCAAGGGGGTGGTCGGCAATTACCTGTGGATTGGATTAAGACGTTGGAAACGCTCGTTCAGGGAATGCAACGTCCAGATCTGACGCTAATCTTTGATGTGCCAGTTGAGATTGGTTTGGCGCGAGCAGGTCGACGCGGTGCCTTAGATCGGATTGAATCAGAAGATATCGCGTTCTTTGAACGTGTCAGGGCGATGTATCAACAGATCGCGAGCCAAAACACCGACCGAGTCGTGACGTTGGATGCGTCAGCTGACGTTGATACAGTGACTGAAACGATGATTACCGTGCTGATGGAACGTTGGAATTTGTCATGTCACCCTGGTTAGAGTCTTCATGGCGCCTTGTGGTTGAAGGATTACAATCCAAGGCCCCACCACATGCTTGGTGTATTGTGCATCCGCCTGGTGTGGTCGCATCAGAGCTGACCGATCGATTGGTCAGACTGTTGTTATGCCAAAATCCAGTTGACCACGAGCCCTGTGGTCAATGTGTGTCATGTCGGATTCAGGAGACGCATCCTGATTTAGTTCTTCTTGAGCCCGAGGGTGCTGCCGGCATGATTAAGGTGGATTCGGTTCGTGAATCAATTGAAACCGCCTATACGACAGCCTCGATGGGTGGTCGTCGCGTCATGCTTGTGCGCCCAGCGGATTGTTTGAACCAGGCATCGAGTAATGCGCTATTGAAGGTGGTTGAAGAGCCGCCGTCGGGAACGGTATTTGTATTTCAAACCGCGCTTCCCGGGAAATTATTGCCAACGCTCGTGAGTCGTTTGCGTATGGTTAAAGTCCCGACGCCGACGCATGAAATTCTTGAAAAGACAGCACAAAGTTTGGGTGTCTCGCACGATGACATGCTTGCAGCCGAGACGCTCTTGGCAGAGCCCATGGCTGTGAAAACAGACCCTGAGCGGTTGACGCTGGCTCGTGATGTACTGAAAGCGATGGCTCGTGTTCGCAACGGTGAGGATTCTCAGGTGGTCGTGAAGTCATTCGTGAAAGCCGATGCGCTCGTTGCTTCAGTTGTGATGGAGCGGGTGTGTGAGCAACTGATTCGTGCGCAATTTGATGAGGTATCGAATCCGGTGACGTCGACATTAGCCGCACCATATCCATCTGTGACGCTGCTCTATCAATTCAAAGAGCGGATTGCTGAGGTGAAAAAGCAGGCTCAAGCCGGGATCGCAGTGAATGCGGGCCTCGCACTCGGCTCATTGTTTGCTGCTTGGGGATTTATTTGGACTAGAGTCCAAGCTTAAATCCTTTGCTCGCGGCTCCGCTATGCTCCCGGCATGGAACTTTCGCTCAGAGTCACCAGTGATCAGGAATTGTTAACTCATTATGTTGAATTTGGGTTGCGTCCTGCATTGTTTATTCCGGGTCAGTTTGACGTATCGATTGTGGGTGGAGTGCACCCGCTTTGTATTCTTGGTTCATCACTTGGAACGATTGAGACTCAAGTTCGCGTTTTTTTGATTGCACCAAGCGGTGTGATTGATCCATTTATTCCCGGTATCGCAGTCTCACTGATACTCGATCATGCCGAGCTATTTGACTCGCTAAAATTACTCTCGAAGCAGAATCCTCAAAATACAGGGAGTTCGCTGTTACAATGCGCCCCGGAGGAAATTCATGATCGATTCGCATTGTCACCTTGATTGTATTGATGTGTCCGAGCGCGAGG
>CAJXTO010000204.1 GCA_913061245.1 uncultured Oceanospirillales bacterium | reverse complement strand
AAATGCCCAAAGAGACTCGGCTCGTGTATTCAACCGAGTCGGGTCGTATCCGATCTGACTCAGATATGCATCATGCGGTGAATCCGGATGATTCAGTCTGTCGTGTGCGTCGGGAAACCAAAGGTCGTGGCGGCAAAGAAGCGACGGTCATTTGGGATGTCCCAGGTGGGGAAGCTGAGTTGAAATCCTTAGGCAAAGCCATCAAACAACGTCTCGGTACTGGCGGTTCGGTAAAAGATGGTCAGATTGTCATTCAAGGCGATCATGTTGAGACCATTCTTTCTTTTCTCAAAGACAAAGGGTTTCAGGCCAAAAAGGCAGGCGGATGACAGTTTCTACAGATCTTTTTAAGCAAACCATGGGTTCGTTCCCGACTGGTGTGACGGTCACCACAGCCTACACAGCCGAGGGGCAAGTGATTGGCATGACAGCCAGTGCGTTCAGTTCGGTCTCTTTAGACCCATTGTTGGTTTTGATGTGCCCTGCCAAAGATGCTGAATGCTACTCGGCACTCACAGAAGCCGCATATTTTAGTATCCATCTATTAGGTGGTGATCAGGGCCCGCTCGCGTGGCAATTTGCAAAATCTGACATGGATAAAACCGAAGGCCTGACTATTTCAAAAGGCCCGAATGGAGCTCCAAAGATACAAGGATGTCTTGCCTATTTAGAGTGTCGCCACCATGCACTCTATGATGGAGGTGATCATGGCATTCTCGTTGGTGAAGTTACGCACATCGAACTCCCCGATACAGACAGGGAGCCGCTGGTGTACTGCAAAAGCGCGCTGGGCCCTCTGCCTTCTCTTAACGCTTAGTACAGGCCTTGTAGCAGATAAGGCGACTGCCTCGGGCGCTGAGTGCGATCGGCTAGCTTCAATTGCTGCCGACCCTGACCATCAATCAGCGCCAGTCGATTACAACGGAATCGATGGATCTAAAGTGATTGATGCCTGTCGTGAAGCTGTCATGCAATTTCCAGACAATGGTCGCTATTGGGTTCAACTGGGTCGCGGATATCTCAAAATCGAGCAAGGCAACGCGATGCTGGATGCTTTCCAGAAAGCCAAATCATTGGGATACCCTGTTGCATGGTTTGCATTAGCTGTTGTGTACCACACAGGCAATGGCATTGATGAAGCTGACTTGAATCGTGCAGAAATCCTATACAAAGAAGCGTATCGACGTGGTGTTGGTTATGCCGCACTTGGTCTGGCACGCTTGTATGATGAGCCAGGGTCCCCATTTTTTGATTTAGAGAAAGCCGGTGTATGGCAGTCGCGCTTTGACGCATTGAACGATCGTTTGGGGTGACAGATGAAGAACAATGTCTGGTTTTTGATATTAGGTTTGAGCTCATCGAGTTTTGCGTTCGATGGGCAACCACTCCAGTATGAGATTGATTGGGGTCCAGTCACACTTGCCGATGCCACGGTTGAGTTGCTGGATTCGGGCGAGATCCGTTCAGTCTCTGCTGATATTGCATCGCGAGGTGTCGGTGCATGGTTTTCTGATTTCCAATCGTCACTCGAGATCATGCGCACAGGTGATGGGATGCAATTACTGAATGGTAAGAGCACCTGGGGTGACGCACTGAGCAATTTGACCGTGACTTGGTTGCCTGGCGATGAGAAGCCTCTCGTCGATTATTATCGATCGAAGCCTCGAGACTACGAAATCACGCCCGTTCCGGAAGATTCCGTTGCCAATACAGTGGATCCATTTACACCGATTTTTGAGATCGGGCGCGACTTAGATCAAACCAAGCGATGCGAAGGAAGTTATCGCGTCTTTGATGGGATTCGTCGTTACGATTTAACGATAACAGATGGAGGTGTGTCTGAACTGACGTCAGACGATGCTGCTGACTTTCAGGGTCTTGCTCACCGTTGTGACATCACGCTGACTCGGATTGGTGGTTTTTCGACCAAAAAGGGCCTGTTTAAGTTTGGTGAATCTGAGATCTCAAGAACACTCTATCTCGGTGAAATCCGCGGACATTGGGTGCCGGTTCGCTTTGAGATCTCTGCACCACTCGGAACCGCTGTTGCGCGACTGATCAATCTCAATCGCACC
>CAJXTO010000203.1 GCA_913061245.1 uncultured Oceanospirillales bacterium | reverse complement strand
CTGAAATGGATGTTGTCCAATCAAAGCTTCAGCTCATCCAAGGCCTGGCGACGTACGTGAAGAGTTACGGACAACTTAAAGGATTGGTTGATCCTGAAACCTAGTTGCAACCATCGAACACACTCATCTGCACCATGATCATGCATCATCCGCAATAGCGTCTATCTCTGCGTCTACAGACGTAATTTCCTTGCCAACAGCATTCTTTGCTTCCTGTTCAACATTATCGACAATTTGGGATGAATCTTGCTTGATATTCGAAGCTTCCCCGGAGATATTCTCCAACAAAATGCTTTCATGCTGAATAAGGTCGCGTTGAAAATCTGGTCTATTTTCCAAGAGGGAGTTATTTAAATCTGAATCTTTGACCGGTTGAAGTAATTGATGAGAGGAGGTCGGTTCTTCTGATTGATTGAAGCTAACAGCAAGGGATGAGCTTTCGCGGCCAATACGCCTCAGAGAAAGGTTGTCAATATCGGTATTCTGGTATGCAGCGTGTAGGCGCTCCCAATTTGAGTTTGAGACTGGAGTAGGTTGCTTCAAGATGCCACGATTGGGAACTGACTCTCTGCGAATATTTGCATCCCTAAGATCCGTTTTGTACTCGATTCGAAGAAAATGATTATATCTCTTAAAAGCGTATGGCTTAGCAGACTTTGTCCAGCCTGTGTCAAATGAACTAAATTGCTCGGCAGCATTTCTGTCTCTGGGGGACAAACTGCCATATCGCTGCTTACTTATATCTCCGGAGGGAGGCCTTAGCTGACGCTCGGGCAAATCCGATATCTTGACACCCAGGGTTACCTTGCCCTCACCAATGGAAACTGTTTTTTTGAGTTCGCGAACCCGAACACTTTCATTAAAGTCAATTGTATCAATCTTGCTTGTGCTCTTTATGCCGGCAAAGTGTTCACTCCAATCATCACGCACTTTCTTTATTCTATTCTGTCTTATACCCAGAGCAGTTTCCTTGGCTTCAGGTTCTAGTCGTTCTAGGTCTCCCCGCTTATGCTTACGCGGAAGTGCGCTGAATTCATTAACTGCAGCAATTTTTGAGCGATTTAGAGCAGTGTTCTGTTTCGCCGATTCAAATCGTGGCGCTAGGTCGTCTACTTGCCGGGGTTCTGGTGCGGTTGATTTCTTTCTGACTGCCTTGTAAATCGCATATCCGATCAGGCCTGGTGCAGCAGTCTCAACAACATCAATTCCAATCGCTTCGGCCTTTTCCTTTGTAGAGCGATTCGAATCAGGCTTCCATGTTTTTAATGGGTGATCCTTCCAGTTTTGAAATTGACTCGTTCCACCTGCTACTGACAACAGGGAATCATCCGCTCGGACTGCAAAGGAGTCAATCAAATGCAATAACTCACTGGCAAGATCTGGGTAGTCTTGGATAAGAGTGGAAATGCTCATGCCGAGAACCGCAGTAAGCCCTAAGGACTTGCCACTTGAATTGTGATTGAAAAGATCCAACAGATCACTGCGGAGCAGTTCAAGAAGCAAGTTGGCATTAAACCCCTCGTTTTCAAGCCTCTCTGGAAGAGCGAAAAGCGGAGTTGTTGTCAACGCGTTTGCAAATTGATCATCTGATTCCATTAACTCAGACAGGTTTCTGAGTTCATCGAACGCAGTAGCATTCTGTGAGCCTATGTTTTTCATGGTCTCGAGAATTCAATGGATTAGTAAAAGTGATGCTTTGTCAGAAGCAAAAGAATCCCATTGCTCTGTCCCACTGAAGAGATCGCAGACGTCGTTGAGGATGCTTGAATTGATCCCGTCACCGGTCTTCCGTCGCACCCATCTCGCCGGGCTGTGTTTCACGGAATTCTGCGCGTGCATCACTATTGGGATTGAGTGCATCGCGCAGGTCGTTCACGGCCCGATCGAGAGCAAAGCCCGGCTCATTGCTCAGCGCTTTGCGTACATCATCAACGGCTCTGCGCAGGCGTTCTCCCGGATCGCGGTACTCACCATTCGGCCCAACCATCTCCCGGCGAGCTGCTGCATCCGACACCATGCGATCGATGTCAGGCCGCAGATCATCGAGCATCCTGGCGAGACGAGCCGGATCGCGTCCAATGCC
>CAJXTO010000202.1 GCA_913061245.1 uncultured Oceanospirillales bacterium | reverse complement strand
AGGGCATTTCGATGCTTGTGGATGGTACCGATGGCAAGTTGATCAAAACCTCTCTCGAGCGCGAGAACGATCAGATGAAATCCCGACACGCAGCTGGAGCTGGCTTTTTTGAAGCCTGGGCGGAAATTGCACCTGCGATGGGGATGATTGGGACACTTGTTGGTCTGGTATTGATGCTTGGTAACATGTCTGACCCGAAAGCGATTGGCCCTGCGATGGCGGTTGCCCTCTTGACGACATTGTACGGAGCACTTCTCGCAAACGTGATTTTGATTCCATGTGCGATGAAATTGAAAACGAAATCAAGCATGGAAGCGCTGAATAACGAGTTGATCATTGAAGGCGTGATGTTCATCAATGATGGTGGTAACCCTCGTGTGATGGGTGACATGCTCGGATCATTCCTTGATTCGAAAGCGCGTGAAAAAGCCATGGCGGCAATGGGTAACTGAGGCTGATTCATGGCTGACGAAGAAAAGGATCTTCTGGAGGAAGGCCAGGAAGCTGAAGAAGAGCTTCTTGAGGAGCCTGCCGAGCCCGAAGAGGAAGAGAAAAAATGTGAGGAGTGTGCCCCCTGTAAGGGCGGTGCCCCTGCTTGGATGGCAACGTTCGCCGACATGGCGACACTGCTCATGGCGTTCTTCGTATTGATTCTCTCTTTCGCGGAAATGAACGTTCCGAAATACAAACAGATTACTGGTTCACTGAAGGCAGCTTTCGGTGTGCAGCGTCTTGTTCCTGTCGTTGAACCGCCAAAGGCACAAAGCCTTATCGCCCGTGACTTCTCTCCCGCGGTTGCTAAGCCGACTCCTCAGCAGGTCGTCAAACAAGACACGACCGATCAAATGAAGAAAGAGGTTGAGCCGCAAACGGATACGAAATCGGCAGATTTTGAAAACAATGAAGATTTCAAAACTGTGCAACAGGTCCTCGCACAAGAGATTGCTGAAGGCCAAGTCGAAGTCAAAATCGAAGATGAAAAGATCGTTGTTGAACTGACATCACCTGCGAGCTCGGGTGGTGAAGGTGAGTCTGATAACGGCACATTGAGCGCCGGTATCATCGATCAAAAAACAGTTGAGATGTTTGCCAAAGTCGCTGACGCACAAGCGCAGATCGAATCTGAAGTGGTTGTGAAAGATGCGCAATCTGCAGATCAGGCAATGCAAGGTCAAAATCAGGGTGATAACGCGACTGCTGGCACACAAGGCGACAGTCAGGGTGGGCCAAGTGATAGTCAGTCTGTGGATGATTCGCTTGAGAAGCTCAGAATGGAGTTATCGAACGAGATTCAGCAAGGATTGGCCGAAGTTGAGCGCGAAGGTGACAAAATCATTGTTCGCCTCGCTGAACAGGGATCATTCCGTTCTGGATATGCAGATCTTCAGCCTGGATTCCTACCGTTACTGAACAAAGTGGGTGACGCGATTTCTAATACAAGCGGCACGGTCACTGTGGAAGGCCATACTGATAATGTACCGATTGCCTTTAGTGAGCGCTTCCAGTCGAACTGGGATTTGTCAGCTGCACGCTCTGCGGCAGTTGCTGATTACCTCTTGGGGAATACGAATTTGCAGCAAGGTCGCGTGACGGTTGTCGGATATGCCGATAGTAAGCCAATCGCGTCCAATGACACCCGTGAAGGTCGCGCAAAGAATCGCCGCATCGAGGTCGTTGTTGATGGTGGTTAAGCTTTTTAAGGCTGTCGTGGTCACTGCGGCATGCTTGGGAGCGGTGAATCCCGCTGTCGCGAATGTCGAGCCTGGTGTGAAAGCCTTTGAGCGCGGCCATCCATCATCGGCACTCAGGAACTGGTTACCTTTGGCCCGTGAAGGGAATCCAAAAGCGCAGAACAATGTGGGATTAATGTATGAACGAGGCCTTGGTGTCTCGCAGAGTTATCCAGAGGCGATGCGCTGGTATCGGTTAGCTGCCGATCAAGGATTACCTGAAGCCAATCACAATTTGGGTCTTCTGTATTACTCAGGTTATGGCACTGAAGTGAACGATCGCGAAGCATTTAAGCGATTTCGGGCTGCTGCAGAAAAAGAGCTACCTGAATCGCTCTATATGCTGGGCTTGATGGTGTACTTCGGGAAGGCAAC
>CAJXTO010000201.1 GCA_913061245.1 uncultured Oceanospirillales bacterium | reverse complement strand
GCATCTGCAGATTGCGGAGAGGTTTCTATAACTGAGATGGATTGGGCGTCCTCAGCGGTGGTAACAGCCGTTGCAACATTCTTGATGGAACAAGGCTACGGCTGTTCTGTGCAAAAGGTTCCGTCTTCGACGGTCCCTGCACTGACATCACTGGCGGAGACAGGCGAGCCCGATATTCTGACCGAAGTATGGGCAAACTCCACACCGTCCTACCAGCCACTTGTTGACGCAGGTAAACTGGTTGAAGTTGCAAATGTTCTATCGGACGGCGGAGTCGAAGCATGGTGGATTCCTGCGTATTTGGCTGAATCCAACCCAGAGCTGACCACATGGGAAGGTATCATGGCGAATCCAGCGGCGGTTGGTGGCAAATTCCACGATTGTCCGTCAGGTTGGGCGTGCGACATCATCAACAATAACAATCTGAAAGCTGCTGGTGCTGAAGCTGGCGGACTTGAGCGTTTCCAGCATGGTTCTGGTGAGACTTTGCAGACATCCATTGCGGCTGCATATGCTGAAAAAGCACCTTGGTTCGGATACTATTGGGCTCCAACAGCTGTTTTGGGCAAATACCCTATGGTTCGCGTAGAAGTGCCTGCCTACAACGCTGAGGCACACGCCTGTAATGGTGATGTTGACTGCGCTAACCCAGTGTTCTCTGCATATCCCGCGGCAAAAGTCGCAACTGCGGTTTCTGGGACTTTTGCAAAAGAGAACCCTGATATCGTTGAACTGCTATCAAAAGTATCCTTCACAAATACACAGATGGGTGAAGTATTGGCGTGGCGCTTGGACAACAATGCGTCTTACGATGAAGCTGCTGTTCATTTCCTGGTGAACAACGCAGACGTTTGGAGTTCGTGGTTGAACGACGAAGCCAAGGATAAGCTTGCTGCGATTTTGGGCAACTAATCTAACAATTGGCCTCTCCGTGACGTGAGAACGTGGGGAGGCGATTTTCCAAGTGAGGGACATACATGGCCTTTTATGATGGCTTATTTAACACATTGGGCCTTAAGGGTTGGTGTGGCGACGCAGCGTCCAACGCCCCTATGTCGATGGCGGAGCTGCTTGCGAAGAGCAGTGGCAAAGAAACGAAAGGCGAGTTCTTTCCATTCCCATCCCTGGACAATCTAAACGAGAGTTGCTCAGGGATCATTCAGTCGCGCGATGTGACAAAAGGCATCGAAAATGGATTCTTAGCCGCAAAACCGGGCCTCAAAGCTGTATTAGACCCGATCACGCAGCCGCTGAGTTGGTTACTGGACGGGGCATTGTGGTTGTTTGCTACAACACCTTGGTTTATCATGGTGCCAATTCTGGTTGCGATTTCTTGGTTCGCATCGAGGTCAAAACAGGTGACAATTTTTGTTCTGGCATCAATCATGCTGATGGGACTGGTCGATCACTACGATGTGGCGATGCAGACCCTGTCGATCATCTTTGTATGCACGACGATATCTGTGTTGTTCGGTGTGCCAATTGGGATTGCTATGTCGAAATCCGATCGGCTACAAAAAAGCGTTGTTCCATTTCTAGACCTGCTACAGACGCTTCCGACCTTCGTATACTTGATCCCTCTGATTTTCCTTTTTTCAGTTACAGAGTCAAAGCTTTATGGGATTGCGATCATCCTATATGCGATTGTGCCAGTTATCCGCTTGACCGACTTGGGCATCCGGCTTGTCGACAAAGATGTGATTGAAGCGGCCGATGCCTTTGGCATGAATGACCACCAGAAACTGATGCGAGTACAACTTCCTCTGGCGTTGCCCAATATCATGGCCGGAGTCAACCAGACCATAATGATGAGTCTTGCCATGGTCGTGATCGCCTCTCTGGTGTCTGCGCCAGGTCTGGGCGTGAACGTATTGCGCGGTATCCGGAACCTTGAACTAGGTGTGGGTATTGTCGCGGGTATTGGCATTGTGTTGTTAGCCGTAATCCTAGACAGAGTGTCAAAAGCTGCTCTCAAACGCGTCGATATGACCGACGTAAAGCATTAAGGAGCAGGCATCATGTTAGAACCAATGGTAAGGATGCGCGGCCTCTACAAAATCTTTGGCGCGCGCGGAAAAGATGTTTTGCACCACGTCCAAGGTGGTATGG
>CAJXTO010000200.1 GCA_913061245.1 uncultured Oceanospirillales bacterium | reverse complement strand
GTTCGAGTCCTGACCCAAGGTGCACTTGCTCGCGTATCACCTGAATAACTGGAGTAACGCGCCTTTCAGATCAGGGTATTCGAACTGAAAACCCTGATTGAGGGCGCGCTCGGGCCTAACTGGCTGGCCCTTGAATAACAAATCAGCCAACTCACCCAAAACCAAGCGCATCGGAGCCTCTGGTACCCTGAAAATCGTGGGGCGCTTTAGTATCTGACCAAACGTTTTTGTGAATTCTTCGTTGCTGACGGGCTGAGGACTGGTTGCGTTATAGGCTCCAGCCTCGGGGGTACCAGATAACATCCAACGAATCATCGCCACCAAGTCATCTCGATGAATCCAAGACAGCATCTGTTGACCTTGACCTAAAGGGCCTCCGAGACCCAATCGGAATGGCATTTCAAGTCGACCCAAAAATCCGCCTGGGCGTCCGAGCACGACACCAATCCGAAGCGTGTATATTTGCGTCGCTTCTGAATCCAACCCAGCAATCGCTTGTTCCCAATCCGCGCACAGCCTGGCTGCAAAATCCCATCCCGGCGGGTCGTCTTCAGTCACCTCGTCAGTGTGCGGTCCGTAATATCCGATCGCACTCCCAGAAATGACAACATCCGGCTCGCCAGTCAGTGCGTTGAGTCGCGACACCAATTGTTCTGTTACAGCGATACGCGATGCGCGAAGCAACCGTTTACGTTTATCAGTCCAACGCGAATCCGCAATTCCCTCACCTGACAAGTTAATGACTGCATTGGGCATCACATCGAGTTCTTCAAAAGATGTGATCCAGCGAATCGATGCCGACAGTGCAGGGAACCTTTTCGCGGCTTTTGTGGGATTTCGGGTGAGACAAATCAAAGAATGTCCATCATCGACCAAAGCGGGAAGGAGCGCATCCCCGACAAATCCGGTCGCTCCCGTTAAAAGAATTTGCGCCATAACCGATCCCCCCATTGCGACCGACGTTTGGT
This sequence comes from uncultured Oceanospirillales bacterium, assembly GCA_913061245.1. GTDB lineage: Bacteria > Pseudomonadota > Gammaproteobacteria > Pseudomonadales > Litorivicinaceae > HIMB30. Next base: position 1,180 of record CAJXTO010000200.1, on the reverse strand, counting down.
TTCGTCACACTGACACTGTTTGGGCAAAGAGGTCGATGTGCAAGGCATCAGTTACACAATAAAAACGATAGCAATCGCGAGCTGTCTCTCAATCAGTGGGATACATGGCGCATTTGCTGACTCGTTTAGCCGCGCATGGGTCACCGTCGAGCGAACTGGAAAAATCAGTTCATCCATGAAAAAAACCTGGAAAGACTCGCCCCTGTATCCCGAATTAATTGCCGAATCGACAGAAAAGCGATTGGGCTCCATCTCGGCTCAGGATCTCGAGAAATTAATGCAGCAATATCCTGATAGCGCTGCGATCGCCAATCTTCGTTGGAAAAAGCTGTTCCGATTAGGCCGCGCAGACTGGCATAAAGATTTTCTATTTCTCTATCGACCGACGGATAACGTCAAACTCAATTGCTATAAACTCGAAGCCAAATTCCGCCTTAAACAAGACACAGAAACCGATCATCGTGAAGCATTACGCTTATGGACCCATGGCAAAAGCCAACCCAAAGACTGCGATGCACTGTTCTCACTGATTCAAAAACGTGGGCTCATCACCAAAGAAGTTCGCCTCCGCCGTATTGATAACGCGCTAGAAAAAAGACAGTTACAGCTTGCACGCTGGCTCGCCAAGCCACTCGATAAATCAGCGACACAGCACATCAATGCATGGGCTCAAGCGCGACGCCAACCGGATAAGTTCCTGACAAAGCAAGCAGCACAATTCCCCGAATGGGTCGATATGGCCGCTTCTCGTCTGGCCCGCAGAAACCCAGATAAATTGTTAGCGCTGATCAAAGATCGAAAAATCCCAGACAGTGTTAGACAGCTTGCGATCTTGGGCGCAGCGCGCACCATGGCAATCAATCTAGACCCTGCTGCTGCACCCTTACTTCGGATGGATTTGCCTTCACACCCAATTTTGAATCACTGGCGTGTGCGCTATTTTATTCATTATCAAGAATGGCCTGATGTCTTAACCGCCATATCTAAACTCTCACCAGAAGAGCGTGGTGAGATTGAATGGAACTATTGGGCCTCACGCGCGCTCGCGATGACTGGTAGCTCCGACCTTGCCTTTGAGGGATTCCGTAAAGTCGCAGAATCAAACTCCTGGTACGGATTTTTGGCGGCAGACTACTTAGGGATTCCATACGATCTCCGCCCCAAATCACAGCGTCCATCT
>CAJXTO010000199.1 GCA_913061245.1 uncultured Oceanospirillales bacterium | reverse complement strand
GTGGCGTACCAGGATTCTCAGCACCAGACGATGCTGGTCGTATGCAAGGCATCGATGCCGCTGTCTGTGACGCGATTGCAGCTGCAGTCCTCGGCGATGCAAGTAAAGTGACATTTATCCCACTGACAGCAAAAGAGCGTTTTACTGCGCTTGCATCAGGTGAAGTCGATGTCTTGTCGCGTAACACAACACACACGCTGACTCGTGAAGCATCACTGGGTCTGAACTTCACTTACTACAACTACATTGATGGCCAAGGATTCATGGTCATGAAAGATTCTGGCATCAAGTCAACGCTTGAGCTGGATGGAGCGAGCATTTGTGTTCAAGCAGGTACAACAACTGAGCTGAACATGGCGGATTACTTCCGTAACAACAACATGTCATTCACTCCTGTTGGTTATGAAACATCAACACAAACACGTGAAGGCTTTGAAGGCGGTGCTTGTGATGTGTTGACATCTGATAAGTCTCAGCTGGCAGCTCTCTCAACTGAAATGAAGGTTGGTCCAGAAGGTGTGACGATTCTTCCAGAAACGATTTCAAAAGAGCCGCTCGGGCCAGTCGTTCGTCAGGGTGACGATCAGTGGATGGACATCGTTGCGATGACACTGTACGCGTTGATCAACGCTGAAGAGCTTGGCATTACATCAGGCAATATCGATAAGTTGAAAGCGAACCCAGGTAATCCAAACGTTGCACGTTTGGTTGGAACCGAAGGTAATATGGGTGAGCTTCTAGGCCTTGGAGCTGACTGGTCGTATAACGCGATCAAGCAAGTTGGTAACTATGGTGAAATTTACGAGCGCACTGTTGCCAAGATCGGTATTCCACGTGCAGGTTCAGTCAATGATCTGTGGACTCGTGGTGGTATCCTTTACGCGCCACCGATTCGTTAATCGAATCGAATACCAGACCGGGCAATTGCCCGGTCTTTCTTTAATAATCAACGGATTGTATTGTGACAGAACGTGCCCGTGTTCCCCTGCATCGAGACCCGAAATTTAGAGCGTTAGTTTTTCAAATCCTGGCCTTGGGATTTGTGGTTTATGGGTTCTACTCGTTATTTCAAACGACAGTCGATAATTTGGTTGCTCGTGGCATCCAAACTGGAACCAGCTTCTTTGATGAAGTGGCACCGTTTCAAATTGGCTTCAGTCCGTTCTTCGACTACAAACTCGGCGAATCAACCTACATCGATGTATTTTTCGTCGGAATACAGAACACGATATTGGTCGCTGTACTTGGAATCATTGCGGCAACGATTCTCGGTTTTTTTATCGGGGTAATTCGCCTATCCCCGAACTGGCTTGTTTCTCGTGGCGCGCTTGCCTACATCGAGATTTTTAGAAACGTTCCACTGCTCTTGCAGATTATGTTCTGGAACTTCGCAATCTTTTTGCCGTCACTTCCTGCGCCAAAAAATTCGATTGAAATGGGCTCCTTCTATTTAAACGCTCGCGGCTTCCATACCCCGCTGCCAGTGGTCGACGATTCGACTGGATTTACCATATGGATCGCGATGTTGGTGATTCTCTGTGCTGGATTAGTTGTATTCGCGAGACGTGCAAAAGCACGATTTGAGGAGACTGGAGAGCAGTTACCAATCGGGTGGATCTCGTTGGGTGTCATCTTCGGTGGCGGCTATCTTCTTTATTTGATCGCTGGATCACCGCTGGTATTCGACGAACCGGTATTGGGACGTTTCAATTTCAAAGGGGGCGGACAGCTTCCGCTACCGCTCTTCTCATTGTGGTTTGCGCTAACGCTGTACACGGCAGCCTTCATTGCAGAAAACGTACGAGCTGGTATTCAGGCGGTATCACAGGGTCAGAATGAAGCTGCGCATGCGCTTGGGCTGTCTCGTAAAGACACTGTGCGTCTTATCACGATTCCACAGGCACTTCGCGTGATTATTCCGCCAACGATCAGCCAATACTTGAACCTGACAAAAAACTCATCCTTGGCGGTTGCGGTCGGATACGAGGAATTGGTTGCTGTTTGGGCGGGGATTACCCTCAACCAGACCGGGCAAGCATTGGTGATTATTGGAATGACAGTTGCCGTGTATGAATGTTTGAGTTTGTTTACCTCTTTTGTACTGAACTGGTACAACAAGCGAATTCAGTTGACGGAGCGATGACATGGCTGATGTAAAAA
>CAJXTO010000198.1 GCA_913061245.1 uncultured Oceanospirillales bacterium | reverse complement strand
GGCATTTCCAACTCCGATCTGGCGACCTATACCAAGGGCCATCCAATGTGGTTGTAATTTGGTAGGCGCGATTGGAATCGAACCAACGACCTCCACCATGTCAAGGTGGCGCTCTAACCAACTGAGCTACGCGCCTGAAGAGCGGCGAAGTATACAGCCTTCAAGTATGAAGTAAAGCGTCTTCCTACAGGCTGTAGTAATTTCTAAACCAATCCACAAACTGCGGAATACCCTCTTCCACAGTAACGCGTGGAGCATAGCCAATGGCCGCTTTTAGAGCGGATACATCAGCGTGAGTCGCGATCACATCACCAGGCTGCATCGGAAGTGACTCAACGTTAGCTTTCTTGCCACATGCCTCTTCGATGAGCTCGAGATAGCGAATCAAATCAACCGGGCGATCTGATCCGATGTTGTATACACGCCAAGGCACATTCGATGTGCCTGGATTTGGATTCAGCGGATCATAAGTCGAATCAGGTGCTGCAATTTGATCAAGAGTGCCGATCACACCATCAACAATATCTGTGACGAAGGTAAAATCACGCTTGTGATGACCGCCATTGAACAGTTGAACTGTTCCGCCCGTCAGGATTGCGCGCGAGAACTTAAAGAGCGCCATATCAGGGCGACCCCATGGGCCATACACCGTAAAGAAGCGTAGCCCTGTGGTCGGCAGGCCAAACAAGTGGCTATAAGTATGCGCCATCAATTCATTGGCTTTTTTAGTTGCTGCGTAGAGACTCACAGGGTGATCAACTGAATCTTCGACACGGAAGGGTAACGACTCATTGGCACCATAAACAGAACTCGATGATGCATAGACCAGATGATCAACCTCATGATGGCGACAACATTCCAGGATATTCATGAATCCAACGAGGTTGGCATCGATATATGCATGCGGATTTTCAAGCGAATATCGAACTCCTGCTTGCGCTGCTAAATGCACGACTCGATCGATCTTATGTGTCTTGAAGAGGGTTTCTAACGCGCCCCTATCTTCTACACTGGCCCGAATTTCAGTGTAACCGGGTCGCTCTAGTAACCGCTGACCACGCGCCTCTTTCAAAGACACTTCATAGTAGTCGTTGTAATTATCAAGCCCGACGACTTCATCACCACGATCGAGTAAGCGATGACTAACAGTAGACCCAATGAAGCCGGCTGACCCGGTGACTAAGACGCGCATAATTTAACTCTTTAACAAAACTCGAGCTGAACCAATTAAAGCCCAGAGAATCAATGCTGACACCAACAATAAAATCACCAGACCGACGCCCATGAGGATATCGCGTTCGAGCAAAATACTGTAGGTCGCAAGACCTGTACTCAGTGCAGCCAACGGAAATCCAAACGCCCAGTTTGCTGGCACGAAAGGTCTACTAATGACGCGTAAAACCATCGGGATCAATGTCAGCATCAAAAAGAACGCCACTGACAGTAAGACTGCCCCAGGGACAACAGCTTGGTCACCAGCAAGCAATGACCAAGAGACAGAGCCAATCGCTGGTGGAGCCACCAACACCATTTGAGTACTCTCGAGCTCATCAGGTATCGGTTTTCCATGGATGAGTCTAAAAAATACGATTGGCAGTAGCATCAGCCACAAAACAATTCCAATTGAAAATCCAAACCAAGCCAACATCACTTCGCCTGAGGCCATGGCACCAACAGGTACCACGATGTTACCCACAACTGGGATGAACCAAACAGGTGAAACTGTTTCAAGTGGAAGTCCGCCTCGAAACCAGCCATTAATCAGCCATGCGAGCAATGTGAAATGACTCAGAGCCGCGATCCAAATCATGATATTGGCCAGTCGAGGCATATGCGGAGCCAGTAGTGCGCTCAAAAGCATCAAACCGACAGTCAAGCATGCAGGCAGGACACGGAGTTGCGGATTCTCAAACGTTTCTCGAAGTGCACCCTTTTGGAACTGATGCAAAAAAATTGATCCAAGGGTCACTAATCCAAGTAACAAAGCGCCGATTGAAAGAAGTCGGCCTACACCACTCTCCCATCCACCGAGATCCGAAAGCGCACGCCAAGCAAGCGCTAGACCAAATAAACTCATCACAGCAGGGGCAAATCGTATTGGCATCGTTGTCCTTGATTATTTAAAAGCGAGCGATTGTAGCTCGGCCACAGCATCGCGTATCGCGGCTGCACGTTCGAATTCCAAAGATTTTGCAGCTTGAAACATTTCATCTTCAAGACG
>CAJXTO010000197.1 GCA_913061245.1 uncultured Oceanospirillales bacterium | reverse complement strand
AACTCAGTAACAAACTGATCCAACTGCCCCACCTCAATTGCACCTCTCAATCCTTCCATCACGCGCTGATAGTGTCGGAGGTTATGAATCGTGTTGAGTGTTGCGCCCAAAATCTCACCACATTTATCCAGATGGTGAAGATAAGCTCGACTGTAATTCTTGCAGGTGTAGCAATCACAGGTGTCATCAATTGGGCCGTCATACGTCCGATTTGCCGCGTTCCGTAATTTCAAAACGCCGGTATCAGTGAATAAGTGACTGTTCCGGGCATTTCGGGTTGGCATTACGCAATCGAACATATCAACACCACGCCGAACACCCTCGACGAGATCCTCAGGTTTACCAACACCCATGACATATCGAGGTTGATCAGCAGGCAGTAAGGGTGCGGTATGTCGCATCACCTTAAACATCTCATCTTTTGGCTCACCAACAGATAACCCGCCGATCGCATAGCCATCGAAGCCCATCTCAACGAGCGCTTCAAGGCTCTGATCTCGCTGATCCAAAAACATCGAACCTTGTACGATTCCAAAGAGTGCTGATGGCGAATCACCATGCGCTTCGAGTGACCGTTTCGCCCAACGAAGACTCAACTCCATTGATTTCTTCGAGTCGTCATAAGACACGGGATACGGCGTGCATTCATCAAAGATCATGACAATGTCGGATCCAAGCTGACGTTGTACGGCCATAGATCGCTCCGGGTCCAACCACACCTCGGAGCCATCCACAGGACTTCGGAACTTCACACCCTCCTCGGTAATTTTGCGCATCTTCCCGAGACTGAACACCTGAAACCCGCCGGAATCAGTCAAAATCGGCTTATCCCAATGGATCATTTGATGAAGACCACCGAGGGCCGCGACTTGTTCCGCGCCTGGCCGCAGCATGAGGTGAAATGTGTTGCCCAAGAGGATTTCAGCGCCACTGTCTTTCACTTGATCGGTTGTGACACCTTTCACAGTGCCATAGGTGCCAACAGGCATGAATGCGGGCGTCTGAATGGTTCCACGTGGGAATGTAATCTCACCGCGACGCGCAAAACCATCTGTCGCTTTCACTTCAAAAGTCATATGGCATTCAGGACGCATGAGCAGCCTCTGGGTCTTTAGTGATTAAACAGGCATCACCGTAACTGAAGAATCGATACTGTTCACGCACCGCTTCCTGATAAGCACCCATCATCCGGTCATAACCACCGAATGCGGAGACAAGCATCAGTAACGTGGATTCAGGCAAGTGAAAATTGGTGAACAACACATCAACCACATTAAAACGATAGCCAGGTGTAATGAAGATCGAGGTTTCATCCGAGCCTTCACGGATCGCACCTCCGTTGGCTGCTGCTGAACCTTCAAGACAACGCATTGTGGTCGTGCCGATCGCAATGACGCGGCGCTCCTCATCTTTCGCCTTTTGAATCGTTGCACAGACCTCAGGGGAAATGTTGTACCACTCACCATGCATCTGATGCTCACTGAGGTCATCCACTCGAACTGGATTAAACGTACCGGCTCCAACGTGCAGGGTCACTTCGCACCAGGTTGCACCCTGCTGTTTGATCGCTTCAATCATTGACTCGTCGATATGTAGGCCAGCCGTTGGTGCCGCAACAGCACCCGCATCTTTAGCGAACACCGTTTGATAACGCTCTCGATCAGACGCTGTGTCTTCTCGCTTAATATAAGGAGGTAACGGGATATGACCGTGAGCCTCAGCCATATCAAGAATGCGAATTGATGGATCAGACTCCAATACAAACAGATCGCCGTCACGCCCAGTGATTGTCAGCTCAAACCCACCATCCATGTGCAGAACTGAACCTTCTTTAGGCGACTTTGAAGCCTTAACGAACGCCCTAACTGTGTTGTCCGTTATTAAGCGCTCAATCATCACTTCAATACGCCCACCAGATGCTTTTGCACCAAACAAACGTGCCGGAAATACCCGCGTATTGTTGGCCACCACCACATCTCCTTCGCGAAGCATGGACGGCAGATCAGATACATGACGATGGGATAGTGGCTGACCCGGATCAATCACCATGAGCCGACTGTCTGTCCGATTTTCAAGCGGCTGACTTGCAATCAGATCGTCAGGTAATTGGTATGAAAAATCTTGGCGTTTCAAATGAGACCCTTTTTATTTCGCCCGGAAGTCTATGGCCTTTTAAAAAATTGGCAAGACATCAAGACCGTACAAAATATAGTAAGTCTTGATAGCTATGCT
>CAJXTO010000196.1 GCA_913061245.1 uncultured Oceanospirillales bacterium | reverse complement strand
AAATCAAGTACATCACTGCCACGCATCCGATTTCGAGCGCTATGACGATACAATTCCACACCACCTAAAGCTGACAATAAGTTTTGCCAGCCAATCGCCTCGTAACTACTCCATCGCGTCGATGCTCCGGGAACCATTTGCGTCACCCGTGGGTCAACAAGACGAGACACCATATCTGCATGCTCGAGTCGATCCCCGAGGCGTAAAAAGAGCCAGCTCAAGTCACGCGCCTGACTCGCCATCAAGCAGCCATGCCACAAGCGACAACTCGAAATCACCTGTTTGAGAAGTCGTATCCGTGACGACCGATCAAAACTTGCAAACGATTGACGTTCGATCAAGCCATGTAGCTCATTCAAGGCGACCCACGCATCCTTGGGAATCAAATCACGTGTAACCCGAGCGTTTTCGCGGGCAGCAGCGATCGAAGCTCGAATGGATCCGGAATGATCAAGACCAAGAACTAACTGCTCCATCACCTCAGCTTCAGAGATCCCTGGATCTGAGTCACCTGATCCAAACACCTGCATCAGGGATTCCCAGTCATAGGGCACGCCGTCGGGCAAATCCAAAATCGTATCGGAGGCAGCAATTGCGAGACGCGCAGTCGCCTCCGCACGTTCGACATAACGAGAGAGCCAATAGAGATGTTCAGCGACGCGAGCAAGCATTAAACCGACCCCTCATCTGCGACAACCCAAAAGTCCTTCGAGCCGCCTCCTTGCGATGAGTTCACAACCAAAGATCCCTCGCGAAGCGCAACACGACAGAGACCGCCTGTGGAGCACCACTGACTCGAACTTTGAAGAACAAAGGGACGTAAATCGACATGGCGTGGTGCTAAATCTCCATCATCAGTCACTGTTAATGTGGTTGAGATAGCAAGCGTCGGTTGCGCAATCCACACTCTTGGATTTTCCAAAATTTCAGCTCGGCGAGCGACGATCTCTTCATCAGTCGCATGGGGTCCGACCATGATGCCGTAACCACCTGATGCATCAGCTGGTTTAACTACGAGTTCATCCAAATGGTCCAAGACATACGCCTGCTGCTCAGGATCTGAACACAAATACGTTGGAACGTTCTCGAGGAGAGGCTCTTCATTCAGATAATATTTAATAATTTCAGGAACATATGCATAAAGAACCTTGTCATCAGCGACGCCACTACCCGGAGCATTCGCAATAGAGACTTTTCCTGCTCTCCACGCGCGCATCAAGCCAGGAACACCAAGAACAGAATCTGGATTCAATGCTTCAGGATCTAAAAATGTGTCATCGATACGACGATAGATCACATCCACTCGACTCACGCCTTCAACCGCCTTCATGTAAACACAGTCGTCTGAGTCGACAAATAAATCCGAACCTTGCACGAGCTCCGCACCGATCTGCTGCGCAAGATAACTGTGCTCAAAGTAAGCAGAGTTATAGATACCAGGAGTCATCACAACGATGACAGGGTGATCAACCGGCCTTGGTGATAATGCGTTTAGCATATCAAGCAGATCGGAGGCATATTGGCTCACCGGTAGGATCTGATGATGTCTAAATAACTCAGGATAAACCTGCTTCATCACAGAGCGGTTTTCCATCATGTAAGACACGCCGCTTGGAACGCGTAAATTATCTTCAAGAACGAATAACTGCCCCGTGTGATCTCGAACCAAGTCCGATCCACAAATATGCGCCCATGTCTCAAAGAGCGGACGAATGCCCTGAGCTAATTCGATGTAGTGGGGACTTTCAGTCACGAGAGCTGCAGGAACAATCCCATCTTTGATGATCGCCTGCTCGTTGTAGACATCATTCAGAAACAGATTTAGAGCCTTTAACCGCTGCTTTAATCCTCTCTCTGTATGGTGCCATTCCGAAGCCCGCATCACCCTTGGAACGAGATCTAACGGCCATGAACGGTCAATATTCATGGAGTCTGAGTACACCAAGAATGAAATACCCTGACTCTTAATTGCAGCTTCAAGTGCAGCGCGTTTTTCGGATAAAACGTCTGGTGAGAGGTCTTTTAAAAAGTTGAGTAAACTATCGGCACCCGGGCGCGCTTGCCCATCAGCTTTGATAAGCTCGTCGAAGAATTGTCCGGCCGCAATTTCTGGGGTGACTTGGATCACAGTCCATTTGTCCAAATATTGAATCTAGGTGTAGTGTCCGGCTTCATCTGGATCGACGCAAGAGAAAGAGGAATCAATGTTAGCAATTTTATCACCAGCCAAATCCCT
>CAJXTO010000195.1 GCA_913061245.1 uncultured Oceanospirillales bacterium | reverse complement strand
TAGGGACAAAGCGCCACTCCCACTGTAAAGAATGCGGAATCAACCCCTCTTCTCTGCAATCGATCGCACCCCAGCCAATAATTTGATCAGAAATCGCAATTAACGGTGTCCGTCTGCGCAACCACGGTGGAACGCTGAGTGCCTGCGCAAGCTGCTTTAAACTCTGCATCGGACGTTTCCTTCCCAACCGAAAGCTCCGCCCTTCAACACCCCAAAATACCGACACATCCTCAGACGCGGCACCTGTTGTCAGAGATAAGACACCATTAGGGAACGACAACTCAACTGATTGATTTGGAGCGATCTTTTCAACGCGTGCAATCTCACTGTCGGCCTCGCCACCTATCATCACTTGATCAACCCAATGCAGTTTACCGCCCCATTTTCGAATCAAAACATCCGAACCAATCGGCACTTCCGGCAAACGATCATCCGACGCATCAACACATTGCCTCACAAATTCGCTGATCTGAAGTGCAGACGGTGCGTACCTGCCATGGGCTTGTGCAAAGAACCGAACCTGCCACGCAATTAATGTTTCGGTTGACGCCAATTCAACCGATTCGATCCCGAGCACAGGCAGTCGCTGACCCAAGGTTTCGCCCGCTTTGAACACACGATCGGTCGCGAGTTTTGAGAGTTGCAACAACTGATCACGGACAGTCGGTGCAACACGCGATAACGCAGGCAGAAACTGAAGCCTGATGTAATTTCTTAAATACGATGGATCTTGATTGGATGGGTCAGTGATGTGTTTCAAGTTGCGCGCAGTTAACACTTGCTTCAACTGCTTGCGCGACAAGGACAGGAGCGGCCGAATCAACAACGCAGGACCAAATGCACGAACCACAGGGATACCGGCCAAACCAATCAATCCAGATCCCTGTGAAAGACGCATGAGGAGTGTTTCAACTTGGTCATCACGGTGATGTGCGGTCATCACAACCTCACCTGAAGCGACCTCTTTCATCACCGCGTCATAACGTGCTTTGCGCGCACGCGCTTCAAACTCAGGGCCTAATTCGAGGTGTAAGTAATGGGCTTTAAAATCAAAACCTCTCCGCTCAGCTTCCGCTTGAACGAACTGAAGCCAGTCATCCGCATCGTGCGCAACACCGTGATGACAGTGATGAACCACGACTTGTCTCGGCACTACTTTGGAAAAATCTGCAACAAGCGCGAGTAGTGCCATCGAGTCAGCACCACCGCTAATCATCAAATGAACGCGATGATCAGGGCCTGGCCAATGGGGCCGAATCAGTCCTTCAGCTGCGACCGACACCGAATTGCATCAATTTCTGATAACGAGACTCTAGTAACTGCTCTTCAGACAAACCGCTTAAGATATCAAGCTGCGCTTCAATCGCATCACCAAGCGCGGTTGCTGCCTGCTCTGGAGCGCGATGCGCACCACCGAGAGGTTCACGAACCAGCTGATCCACCAAACCGAGTGAAAACAGTCGATCTGCAGTGATACCCATGGCTTCTGCAGCCTCAGGTGCATGTGTGGCACTCTTCCAAAGAATTGACGCACAACCCTCTGGTGAGATCACTGAGTACGTTGAAAATTCAAGCATCAACAGCTTATCGCAGACTCCAATCGCGAGCGCACCGCCAGAACCGCCTTCGCCAATCACAGAAGTCACAATGGGTGTTTTCAAACGAGCCATGACAGCCAAACTTTTTGCAATCGCCTCGCTCTGGCCACGTTCTTCCGCATCAATGCCAGGGTATGCACCAGGGGTATCGATAAAGGTAAGCACCGGCATCTTAAACCGCTCAGCCATCTGCATCAGACGCTGGCCTTTGCGATAGCCTTCAGGTCGTGGCATCCCAAAATTCCGCGCCACTTTCTCTTTCACTGACCGGCCCTTTTCATGACCGATCACCATCACAGGACGACCACGGAATTCTCCAATACCACCCACGAGCGCCTGGTCATCACCGAACAACCGATCGCCATGCAGCTCATCAAATCCGTCAATTAAATTCGCTACGTAATCAAAGGTATAGGGACGCTTAGGATGGCGGGCGAGCTGTGCTTTTTGCCAAATCGAGAGATCGGAAAAAATCTTTTCAGTCAGCGTCTTGGACTTTGACTGCAGGCGCGCAACTTCCTCTGCGATATTGATTCCAGATTCAGTCGACAGATGTCTCAACTCATCAATCTTGGAATCAAGATCTGCGATGGGCTGTTCAAAATCGAGATAGTTTGGATTCATGCGCGTTGCTGTGTCCTTGCAGAAAA
>CAJXTO010000194.1 GCA_913061245.1 uncultured Oceanospirillales bacterium | reverse complement strand
CACAAACTACGAATTGTCACAGCACTTCAGGCTGAAGGTCATATTGCAACGATGACAGGTGATGGCGTGAATGACGCCCCCGCACTTAAGCGCGCTGAAGTCGGAATCGCCATGGGCAAAAAAGGAACAGAGGCGGCAAAAGAAGCTGCTGAAATGGTGCTTGCAGACGATAACTTTGCAACCATCATCCAGGCCATCAAAGAAGGTCGAACTGTCTTTGACAACATTATCAAAGTCATCGCCTGGACACTTCCGACCAATGGCGCGCAGGCCATGACGATCATCACTGCGTTAGTGCTCGGAATGACGCTACCGATCACACCGATCCAGATTCTGTGGGTCAACATGGTGAGCGCTGTCGCACTTGGGCTGACGCTGGCTTTTGAGCCTCATGAGAAAAATGTGCTCTCGCGCCCTCCGCGACCATCGCAAAGCCCGATCTTAAGTCGACGCCTGATTTGGCAGGTTGCTTTTGTATCAACGCTGTTTGTCGCCGGTACATTTGGCTTATTCCTCTGGGCGTTAGACCAGGGTGCATCGATCGAGGTTGCGAGGACCCTTGGTGTGAATACATTGATTGCGCTTGAGATTGTGTACCTATTTAGCATCCGATATGCCCACAATACGTCACTGACACTTGAGGGAATGAAAGGTACTCCGGCAGTCTGGATCGGGATTATTTCAATCACGCTCCTTCAAGCTGCCTTCACTTGGATCGGCCCAATGCAATCCATTTTTGGCACGGCTTCTCTCTCGAGCGACCAACTTCTAGTCATGGCTGGCGTTGCGGTAGTGACGTTTGTAATTCTCGAGGTTGAGAAACTCGTGAGCTGTAAACTCAATCAAAAGCAGTAGGAAAGGCTAGACCCCAATCAAAAACTCTTTTAAATTCGTGACCTATAACAAATTTAAAAACCATGAGGAGTCATCAGTGAGCAACACTAAGTTGATCGTTCCTATTTTTGTCGGGGCAGCAGTCTTATTGATCGGGGCACGATCAATCTCTTGGGAAACCAACCATCCACCAGTTGGCGCCTGTACTGGCGAGTGCTACGAAGCATACAAAGTTGAAGATGCGAAACGTCGCGAAGCTGAAGCTGCGATGTTGGCCGCTGCAAGCCCAGCTGATCTCGGTAAGAAGATCTACACAGCCTGTGCTGCATGTCACGGGCTAAACGGGGAAGGCGGTGTTGGTCCAAAACTTCAAGGCCAAACCAAAGACGCAATCGTCTCGATGCTCACACAATATAAGAATGGTGAAACACGTGGCGCTCAAAGTGCTCTCATGTGGGGTCAGGCAGCAGCCCTATCGCCAGATGACATGGCCAACATTGGCGCCTTCGTCGAAACGCTCTAATCGTTAGTTAGTGCTTAGCATCAGTCCTCTCCATGAATGCCATGGTGAGGCTGGTCGCTAAGAACAACACATGAATCCCTGCAGTAATCCCAATTTCAAGCGGAAAACTCTGCATCCCCAATCCATTTTTATACGCCTCAGCAATCTGGAACGCGGTACCCAGAAGTGCGATCGAGGATAACCCTACGACTGTAGAAATGAGTTTCCCTTTCAACTGTTGCGGTCGCATCATGCCAAGCTTTTGGATCCCTCGAGACGCTTCTGAATCCATCGCTTCAAGATGATCGATATCATCAACAAAGCTCTGATAGGAAGACAATGCGATGATCGTAATAAGAACAGCGATCAACGCCAAATCAATCAGTTTCAAAAGTAAAATGAAGATCGCTTCCAACGAGCCTGCCGAATCGAATATCAGTGCGACAGCTGCCGATAACTTAACGAGCACGCCGACCTGTGATAGCAAGACGAAAATAAGCCCTGCCATCAACATCACCATCGTGGCTCCAAATAAGAGCAAAAACCCTGCAATGCCCTTTTCTAAAAGTGCTGCGATCTGTGTATAACCTTTCATGAAGTACCTCCGAGCCAAGAGCTTAGCAGGATTTTTTGACAGAACGTGGTCAAAACCGAGTGATTTCATTTCTGTTCAGTTATCAAACAACATAAGCTCATCGCCCTGCATACAATTTTTGGTGTCTTTGTTCTAAATCGATTGAAATAAAAGGGCTCGAGAAGGTCTTGCAAGATGAACAAGAATCATTACTATAGCCTTGGAATCATACGAAAGTTGAGTGCATTCAGCATTCGATCAGATATAGGAGATCTTTCGATGAGTGATCGCATTACCCAAGCCACAGCGACGGCTGGATACGGAGTTTCAGAGTCAGCAAGCAAGGTA
>CAJXTO010000193.1 GCA_913061245.1 uncultured Oceanospirillales bacterium | reverse complement strand
TACTCGGCATGCACATTTGGTTTTGTAACCGGCGTCGAATCCATATCGTCCCCGAACCTTCGATTATCGGCTATTTAGAGGAAATTTGAAATCTCTTGAGTGAAAATCCACATACCAGAGGCAATCAACAGGATGCCGATCAGTCGATTGATCATCTGAATTCGACCGCCTTCGAGCACATTGTTGAGCGCTGCACCAGCGAGCGCGACTGCGATATACACAGTAGCGTCGATACCGCCTGCGAGGACGCCCATGGCGATTTGGGTATTCAAAGTGTGCTCTGGGTTCACAAAGGGTCCGAACACAGCCAAAAAAAACACCAGCACTTTGGGATTAACGATCGCGATAGAAAATCCGGCGAAAAAGCCGCCTTGGGTTGTTAATTTCTCGGGTAACGGCATCGCGCCGGCCGTGACCAACTGATATCCGAAATAGCACAACAGTCCAATTCCGAGCATGGTCAGGGCAATTGTGAGTTCGGGCATCGCAATGAGGAGAGCAGACAGGCCAAAGACAGTCGTCAGAGCGAACACCATAATGCCAAGGCCGTGACCAAGAGCTCCGCTGACGCCGACGGCTGTGCCTCGAGTTGCCGACATGGATAAAATCAGAAGCCAAGAAATACCAGGAGATGCAGCTCCAGCAAGACACAAGAGAGTCAGTTTGATCCAGTCTGCTTCAGTCATCACCGGACTCGATGACGAACTGCTCGTTGCTTCTCAATATTCCATTCGCGATCACGAATCGTGTCGCGTTTGTCATGTTGTTTCTTACCGCGCGCAAGTCCAATTTTGATTTTGACAAGCGGGCCTTTCCAATACATCTCAAGTGGCACGCAGGCATGACCTTTTTGACTGAGTGCGCCATGGATCGTCGCGAGTTCCTTTTTATGCAAAAGAAGTTTTCGGGTACGCACAGGGTCTGCAATCACATGTGTGGATGCTGAATCGAGTGGCGTAATCTGAGCATTGAGCAAATACGCTTCACCATTTCGAACAATGACGTAGGTATCACTTAGATTGGCTTTGCCGGCACGAATGGATTTCACTTCCCAGCCGTGAAGCTGCAGGCCCGCCTCGAATGTTTCGTCGATATGGTAGTCAAAACGTGCTCGCTTATTTTGAGCGATTTGATTGCTATTGCTGTTCGATTTTTTGGCCATGGCGGGCGACTTTACGTATATTTGCCGTTTCGTCAAACGGCGATTGAGGAATTGATGCCGAAAATTACGAGATCAGCTCTAGTGTCTCACACTCCAGAGCAAATGTTTGAATTGGTCAACGACTTTGCCCGCTATCCAGAGTTTTTGCCGTGGTGCGGCGCTGCTCGAGTGATTGAATCGACAGACGAGGCGATTGTGGGAGAACTCTCGATCCAGAAGGGTTCGATTCGGCAATCATTCACCACGAAAAATACGTTGACGCCCCCTGAACGGATCGACTTATCGTTGGTTGATGGTCCGTTTAAGTCTTTATCAGGACACTGGCGCTTTGAGCCTGTCGGTGAAGATGCATGTCGTGTGAGTCTCGATCTTGAGTTTGAATTTGCTGGCAAATTAATCGCGATGGCAATTGGTGCTGTGTTCTCGCAAATTGCTGGAAGTCTGGTTGATGCGTTCTGTGATCGCGCTGATCAGTTGTACGGTCGGTAGAAATGAGAATTCAGGTCGTTTACGCGAAGCCTGATCGCCAGTATGTGGTCGACTTGGATGTTCCAGAGGATACGACTGTCTATCAGGCTGCGGAACTGTCTGGTTTGGCAGCACAGTTCCCGGAAATTGATCTCGAAACGATTCCGATGGGCGTGTTTGGCGTTCGTATTAAAACGGCCACCACCACGACCCTTCATCCGGGCGATCGGGTGGAGTTGTATCGATCTTTGATAGCGGATCCGAAGGAGAACCGCCGGACTCGCGCTGAATCTCAGAAACTCGATCGTTCTTAAAATTCACGATCAAATACGTGTTTTGTTGTACTTCTCCATCAAAATCGATGCGCTCGAGATAAATCCAACGATTGGGGTTAAATGTGTTGACCGTGATGGGTGACCCAAGCAGAAACTGCACCTGATCTCTCGACATACCGGCTTCCAGTCGTTCAACGCGTTCAGGAATCAGTTGGTTACCTTGCTTCACAGGATTTTTGTGGACACCAGGGAAACTACATCCGGTGAGTACAATGGCAGCAATAAGAACGTGAATCGAAATCAGTCGCATCAATATCTTCCTGAGGAATTTCTTGGCAGAATGATAAAGATGCCTAGCCA
>CAJXTO010000192.1 GCA_913061245.1 uncultured Oceanospirillales bacterium | reverse complement strand
AAAACGATTAACAGCTCAATGCCGGTATCTTTGATGCGGCTCTGCATAGACTTCCCCTGTCGAGTGCGCTTTTATGTCTGTTTGGCGTATTATGCGCCCAATTCGATGATGGATGGAAATCACACGTGAAACGCATTGGTATCGTTGGTGGAACTGGTTATACGGGTGTCGAACTGCTGCGCATGTTGGCGACGCATCGAGGTGTTGAAGTCAGTTGCCTGACATCAAGATCTGAGGCTGGCAAAACGGTCGCTTCTTTATACCCTTGGTTGTCGCACTATGGACAGTTGCGTTTCGAAGAACCTTCGACTGACGCTCTGGCTGAATGTGACCTCGTGTTTTATGCGACACCAAACAAGATTGCGATGAATGAATCCAGTGCCTTGCTTGATCGGGGCGTGCGTGTCATCGATTTAGCCGCAGACTTTCGATTCAGCGATGTGGGTCTTTGGGAGTCTGCTTACGGTGGACCGCACGGAGCACCTCAATTGATTCAAGAAGCGGTATACGGGTTGCCTGAGAAGTATCGTGCGGAAGTTGCAGGTGCTCGTTTGGTTGGGAACCCTGGTTGCTATCCCACAGCCACAGCGCTTGCTTTGATGCCATTGGTTGAAGCTGGAGCCTTGTCAGGATCGCATGTGATTATTGACGGAAAAAGCGGCGCCTCTGGGGCGGGCCGCTCGGCGCGTACAGATCTGATCGTTGCCGAAGCGTCAGATAATTTCCACGCGTATGCAGCGGGTGGTCACCGGCATGCTCCAGAAATGGCGCATCAGATTTCTAAGATGGGTCAAGAAGTCTCGATTACATTCGTGCCGCATTTACTCCCGATGATTCGGGGGATTGAAGTCACTGCATATGTCTCCACATCTTTATCATTGGCGGAAGCGCGCGAAATATTTGAGTCCAGGTATCAAAACGAGCCCTTAGTGTCTGTAGTGTCAGATGGTGAACATCCTGAAACTCGATGGGTGCGCGGATCGAATCGATGTGTGATCGGAGTGTATCAGCAGCAGCCGGGGCAGTTGATTATCTCAAGCGTGATCGATAATTTGGTCAAAGGTGCGGCCGGGCAAGCGATTCAAAATATGAATTTGATGCTAGGCCTTGATGAGTTTGAAGCGCTTCCAATGTATGCATTGAGTCCTTGAGGCATTATGGCAGAAGTATTTGTACCGACTCCGATCAATCTAACCGATCGAGCCGTTTCTAAAGTGAAAGAACTGATCGATGGTGAAGGAAATCCAGACCTTCATCTTCGTGTGTTTGTGACCGGTGGCGGCTGTTCCGGATTTCAGTACGGTTTTAGTTTTGATGATGAGCATCAGGAAGACGATACTGAAGTCATGAAAGATGGTGTGAAAGTCGTCGTTGACGGAATGTCCTATCAATATTTAGTTGGCTCAACTGTCGATTACTCAGAGTCATTGACGGGATCTCAGTTTGTTGTTGAGAACCCTAACGCATCCAGTACCTGCGGGTGCGGAGCGAGCTTTAGCCTCTAGTCGGGTTCACGATTGAACCCAAAACCCCGGGTGTTACTGAGCCCGTGATCTTCTCTGTTTTGAGTTGGTTGTTATCCAAGCACTGAAGTCCCAACCAAGCAAAACAGGCTGCTTCTACATAGTTGGGATCGATAGCAAATGTGTCTGATGTGACCACTAAAGGGTCGACAGTATCGTCGATTGCATCCATCAAGTGGGTGTTATGAACGCCGCCACCGCAAACAACTAAAATATGTACATCCTCTGGCAGGGCTTTTTGTACTTGTTCTGCCGTCAGTTGATTTAGTGTTGCCTGCACGTCGGCGGG
Source organism: uncultured Oceanospirillales bacterium (assembly GCA_913061245.1). Taxonomy (GTDB): domain Bacteria; phylum Pseudomonadota; class Gammaproteobacteria; order Pseudomonadales; family Litorivicinaceae; genus HIMB30. Next base: position 501 of record CAJXTO010000192.1, on the reverse strand, counting down.
ATCGATCGGTGGTAACTTGCGAAGTGCTGTGTCGAGCCAAGCATGGGTGAAATACTCTCGCCCTGTGCTTTTTGGTGGTTCTTTTGCGAAATACGGATCTGCAAGGAGAATATCGAGCAGGTCCTGATGAACTGATCCTGATGCTGCAAAAGCGCCATCCCGATCAAATGGTTGTTGACGATGCATCTGATGCCATCCGTCGGCCAGAGTGTTGGCTGGCCCTATATCCCAACCCATGGTTGGTCTTCCGGGTATAAGAAGGGAGATATTTGCGATGCCGCCGAGATTGAGTACAGCTACGTTTTCTGTATCTCTCAAGAAATGTGCTTCGTGGAATAATGGTGCGAGTGGTGCACCTTGACCGCCGCGCGCCATATCTCCGCGTCGAAATTGGTGGGCGACCGTTACCCCGGTTTTTTCAGCAAGCCGCTCAGCGAAACCGATTTGTAATGTTGATCCGATATCTGGATCGTGCCACAGCGTTTGACCATGAAAGCCAAT
>CAJXTO010000191.1 GCA_913061245.1 uncultured Oceanospirillales bacterium | reverse complement strand
GAAGCAATATTGTCATACACGCTTAAATGCGGGTAATTCACAAAGAATTGATGGACAAAACTAATTTGGCGTTCCTGCGTCGATAGTTTGGTCACATCCACACCATCGATGAAAACCTGTCCTGATGTCGGCTGATCAAGGCCTGCCATCAATTTCATGAGAGTTGTCTTCCCTGCGTTTGTTGCCCCAAGCAGCACATTAAAGTGGCCTGGCAACAGCGTCAGTGAGGTTTCATGGATGTGAACATCCGCACCGACACGCTTGGAGATATCCCGTATTTCAAGCGTCATTAGCGTATTCTCAAATAAATTGTTTGGATTTTAACCGAAGAGCTCGGGTCACCCCGAGCTCCGGTTAGCGTTGGATTATTGACCTTTCCAGCGCTTCACGAGTTGGTCATAGTTAACCGTCTCGCCTTGTGGCTTTTCGTTTGCGAGTTTCGCTTTCGCACCACCCTTTCCAAGCCATGCTGAAGGATCTTTTTCTTCATTCAAGCGTGGGCCACAACCACCGTAGACGTTTGCTGCTTTATCAGCTGCTTCCATCCGCGCCATGACTGTATCCATTTCGAATGCCAAACGGTCCATTGCTTCCTGAGGAGTAAAGGCTCCAGAGTTCACGTCACCAATCTGCTGCCACCAAATTTGAGCAAGCTTTGGATAATCAGGAACGTTAACCCCTGTAGGTGACCACATCACACGGTCTGGTGAACGATAGAATTCAACCAAGCCACCAAGTTTTGGCGCACGCTCGGTGAATGACTCATGATTCACAGTTGACTCACGAATAAACGTCAAGCCAACGTGCGACTTCTTCGCATCGACAGTCTTTGACGTAACGAACTGAGCATACAACCATGCAGCTTTCGCACGTTCTTCAGGTGTTGATTTCAAGATAGTCCATGAACCAGCATCCTGATAGCCAAGCTTCTGCCCTTCTTCCCAATATGGTCCGTGTGGGCTAGGAGCCATTCTCCATAGTGGTGTACCGCTATCGTCAACAGTGTTGTTGCCTTCTGACTTAGGCGCAACCATTGATGCTGTAAACGCTGTGTACCAGAAGATTTGTTGTGCAACATTACCTTGAGACAATGCAGGTAGTGACTGATAGAAGTCATAGGATGCAGCACCTGGAGGCGCATATTGACGCAACCATTCGTCCCACTTACGGATCGCATAAACAGCCGCTGGGCCGTTCGCTGCACCACCGCGTGTTACAGAAGCACCCGCTGGGTTACACGAACCCTCTTCCATACGAATACCCCACTCGTCGATTGGCTTACCATTTGGGTAACCTTTCGAACCGGCGCCGGCCATTGATAACCACGCATCCGTCATACGCCAGCCAAGGTCAGGAGCACGCTTACCGTAGTCCATGTGACCGTAAACTCGGACGCCATCAATTTCCTTCACGTCGTTAGTGAAGAATTCAGCGATATCCTCATAGGCAGACCAGTTAACAGGTACGCCGAGGTCATAACCGTATTTCGCTTTAAATTTCTTTTGCAGATCTTCACGATCGAACCAGTCTTTACGGAACCAATAAAGGTTTGCAAATTGCTGGTCTGGAAGCTGATACAGATCACCATCAGGACCTGTGGTAAAACTCTTACCGATGAAGTCATCGAGATCCAAACCTGGGTTAGTAACACTCTTCGCAGGGCCCGCCATCCAATCGGTCAAGTTCACAGCCAACTGCAAACGCGAGTGCGTGCCGATGAGATCTGAGTCGTTGACATACGCATCATATAGATTACGTTTCGTTTGCATTTGGGTCTGAACTGCCTGAACGACTTCACCCTCGCCCAAAAGCTGGTGGTTCACTTTAATTCCAGTGATTTCCTCAAAGGCTTTAGTCAGAACTTCTGATTCATAAGTGTGTGTAGGAATAGTTTCAGACAGCACATTAATTTCCATCCCGCGGAATGGTTGCGCGGCTTTGATAAACCACTCCATTTCCTTGATTTGGTCTTGCTTACTTAATGCAGAAGGCTGGAACTCTGAATCAATCCATTTCTTCGCTGCGTTGATGTCGGCATGAACGGCTTGACCAGCCATCGCTAACGACACGGCTGCAACAGCTGTTGCAAGGTGCTTTCGCATGATCGTCCTCCAATGTTCGGATCTTATGTTTGTTATCACCCCAAATTTATATGCATTCATCGAGGTTGAGACTGATGTTCATATGAACAAAAATGAAAGTCAAGCGAAAAAATATTTGTGTTTTTTTTCGCCTTCATGCTAGCTTGAATGTCAATAACAACATTCGAATGAACATAAACGGAGTCTCTGTGGAACTATCCGATCGTCAAATAGACATCTTGTCGAGAATCAATAGCGAAGGCCGCGTTGA
>CAJXTO010000190.1 GCA_913061245.1 uncultured Oceanospirillales bacterium | reverse complement strand
TTTGGCCCGAGTTCCAGTCGCCAAAACAATCTGGTCGACTGAGTGGCGATCGCTGTCAGTCACGATAAGTCCGTTATCGGGTTCGATCCCTGTGACCTGTTGATGGATCCATTGAACTGAGGGGTGACTCTCGATCGGGTCAGGCAGAAGTCGGAGCGATTCTGTTTCAGTTGGATCGGTTAACCACGTCTTCGAGAGTGGTGGGCGTTGGTAAGGTCTGTGAGATTCACCATTGAAGACGAGGATCTCGCCATCAAACTGGCCACGAGTGAGCTCCGCGATCAGAGTGCATGCTGCTTGGCCTGCACCAACAATCCCAATTTTCATTAATACTGGCGTTTCGCGACTGATAGCGTGAGTCCGTCATGCTTGTCATTCAGTTGCACCTGACAGGCAAGGCGGGAATGTGGTGTCGGGTCGATTGCAAAAGACAACATGTCGGCTTCTTGCACACTTGGGCCCTCAACAGTGCCATCCCAAGCGGCATCTAAGATCACATGGCATGTTGCACATGAACAACCGCCGCCGCACTCTGCGAGAATGCCATCAACTCCAGCCCGATATGTGGCCTGAAGGATGGTTTCTCCTGGCTCAAATGTCACATCAATCGCTTGTTCATTTGGGTCGATACAGGTCAGTTGTGGCATCAGTGTTCCTCGGTATTCGTGCCAATACGGATCGAAATTGATGGCCGCAATGCACTTTGAAAGATGAATTTAGCCATTAGAGTATGGGCAAACAGGAAAAAGGAAAGAGTCATGCGTTCAATTGCACGAGTGATTAATGGTCGGCGAGTCTCCGATGGGGCAGGTGTCGATATCCGTCGAGTGATCGGTTTAGCTGGTGCGGACTACATTGATCCGTTTTTGATGTTTGATGATTTTCGAAACGATGATCCGTCCGGGTATGTCGCTGGGTTTCCGCCACATCCGCATCGTGGTTTTGAAACGGTGACTTACATGCTCAAGGGTAAAATGCGGCACCGTGATTCCAATGGTAATGCAGGTCTTTTGGAAGATGGGGCGGTGCAATGGATGACTGCAGGGCGCGGAATTTTGCATTCTGAGATGCCAGAGCAAACTGATGGCAGTCTCTGGGGATTTCAGATTTGGTTGAATCTTCCACAACACCTTCAGATGGCCGAGCCTGGCTATCAAGACATTCCGGCATCGGATATTACGGAATTTGAACAAGATGGCATTGCTTATCGCTTGGTTGCCGGTGAATTGTTTGGGCACACAGGGCCTGCAAAGACCCATTTACCCGTATTGATGGTCGATATTGCTCCGTATGGTGGGCAGACAACCATCCCGTTAACGGATGGAGAGACAGCCATCATGTTTTGTTTCGAAGGTGAATTATCAATTGCCGGACACACGATTGGTGACGGAGATTTGGTTGTTTTAGACGGGGATGGCGGTGTCGCGATTCAGGGACATGGGCGGGGACTTCTCTTGTCTTCACCGCCCTTGAATGAGCCAATCGCGCGTCATGGGCCTTTTGTGTTGTCCACTGAGGGCGAGTTGAAAAAAGCCTTTATTGATTACCAACTGGGTCAGCTGGCTCCGAATCAGGAAGCGTTTCTTGCGTCTGGTGGCCGCGGGTAACCTCGCCGGTATCCAAAAGAGGGGCTGCGTCGATATGACGAGCCCCCATCATTTCTGCGACTTGTTTGAGAACAAACACCAGTTGATGCTGCTCCCATTCACGGAGACGCTCGAAGCGGTGTAAGAAGTTTTCCTGTAATGGCTTAGGCGCTTTCATGAGCAACTCTTTGCCTGCATCCGTGATCACCAAAAATACTTTCCGGCGGTCTGTTCCTGATCGCTGTCTTTCAAGAAGTCCACGTCTTTCGAGCCGGTCAACAATTGAGGTCACTGTCGCTTGAGATAGGTTGACCTCAGCACTGATCGCTCTGATTGGCTGCTCCTTGGTATTGGCGACCGTTTGTAGGACTAAAAGTTGCGGCGTTGTGAGCCCGAACTCTTTTCCGAGTCGACTGGAGTGCTGATCGATTGCTTGCACAATACGACGTAAAGCAACCAATACCTCTGTTTCAAGATTGTGTGTCTGCACTCTGCCTTTTAGCTCCTTCGGTTGATCTTCCGCATTGTGGATTCAGTTCGAAAACCAGCGCAATTATTTTTCACGACTTAAATTTTGACGTCAAAGTAATTTTTTTACGAAAAAAATCATCGATTATCTTAAAAATAATTTAACTTATTGATTTATAATTGGTTTGTGGAATCCGACTCGTTTCTGTAAACTTATTAAATGTTTCGTGGATGAAACAATATTTGAATTTGAATCGATAAAAACCTTTGGGGGTTATATGAAACAACTGATTGGTGCAGCACTAAC
>CAJXTO010000189.1 GCA_913061245.1 uncultured Oceanospirillales bacterium | reverse complement strand
GAAGCAGTTATCAATCAGTGGCGCAGCACCCTCAAAGATTTCCTTGAGGCTGGTGTGATTGGGCACGATCTGCGCGACACGACAAGCAGCGGACTCATGGTTAACCAGGCCGTGGCCCTCACCTTTGCAGGTATTGACGGAGATGTCAGCTGAGTTGTAGATCATGTTTAGCATCTCGACCGGCACTGATGGCGGCTGTTGGGACTGTGTGGTCATGATGATGCGGCCATTGGGGTCAAGGTCACGCTTTCTCATCTCTCGTCCAAAGAGATTCATGACATCCCAGCCCTGGTCCTTGAGGCCCATGTGCAGATAGAGCTTGGTGTCTGGGCGACCGACAGCAAATTGAGCAAAGGCATCGATGGTGATATCGATCCGTTTACGTGCCTGGTTGCGGTTGCCATTGAAGACAACGAATGAATCCTCTGGGATATTCAGTTTCTTGCGGCAATCTTTTTTATCGAGGGGAAAGAACTGACCATCAGTGATGCCGTGGGGGATAACGGTCACTGGCTTTTTAATGCCGGAGTGATGAAATTCTGATGCACCGAATTCGGTGTAGCAAACAATGCTGTCCCACTGGTTAGAAAAATCTGCGAGACACCCAGTCCACGCGTACGAGTCCATGGGCATGTAAGCCACGAACTTGAATTTACCTTCGCTGTGGTAGTCCTTGATTTGGGAGTAGAGCTGGTTGACGATCCAGCAATCGTTATTGACAAAGACAAGATCAGGTTTTTCGCGTTCAGTGATTTCACGGATGCGTTGAACACCAAAGGGTTCCTGCTGGAAGCGATTGGATGAAGGGTACATCTTGAAATCTTTCTGCATTTCGCAAGCATCACCCCACCAGTTATTAGCGAGGATGACGATTTCAAATTGATCTTTCAGTTTATAGATTAAGTTTTCAGTGACACGTGCGAACCCAGTTTTGGCTACAGCATCAGCTGACCACAGAATCTTTGGCTTGTCAGTCATCTAACGATATTAATAACTCAATTATTGTATCTAATTTTCTTTTGATTTACCGGAAACGTAAATCGAAATCACCGTATAGTTCACGGTATAACTGTGCATTGGGATCTTGGGACACCTCAACAATTGATGGGTAGTCAGTGTATTGGTGGAGGTTTACATCATTGGTGGTGTGTGGGGGCCTGATCATCATGTTTTTAATGGAGACCTGACGACCTGGATTTTTGCGGACGTTGATATTGAGTTGGTGATTAAGGATATCCATGATGTTGCTTTCAAAGCGTGAGCGCGACTGGGCACCGACGTTGTTGTTACGACAGTATTCGCAGTAGTTTGCATAGAGCCTGCGATCAGCAAAAGCGTAGAAGGTAGAGCTGTCTTTTGCAGCAGGTTTGGCTTGACCGATGTAGACATCGTTGTAAGGAACAAAGATAATGTTGTGGTGCAACCAATCGATGATGGGATTAGCTCTGGTCATCTGCTGTGCATTTTGTTTCTTGTAATAGTCAACATGCTCATGGGTATGAATGAGATAGTCTTCCATCTCCTGCTCTGTCATTGACAGTACCCAACTGATGACACCTGGAATTTCAGGAGCGAATTCACCGTAGGCACCATCTTTCCTTGCTTCGATAAGGATTTTTTGTTCACGCGCGGTGCCACGGAATGGCCGATCAAAGGGGATAGTGAGACGCCGCCGAGCAAGACCAGAGGTTGCATCAGTGGTAGCGATCTGTTCATTGGCAGTGATCATGACCATGCCTTCAAAACGGAAGCTTTGTCCTTCTGTTTTGTATTTATGTTCAGAGCGGATCATGTCACCACCAGTGATGGCTTTGAGGTTGGCGACGTTACCGCCGTAACGCTCAACATCATTGAAGAGTACGAGCTTGTTATCGACAAGGCTGGCGCACTCAAATTTACTTTTTTCTAAGTGTTCAAGTTGTGAGACTGTTGCGTTCTCATAACCAACTAAGGCATGGCAGAGATTGGCAAAAGAAGACTTACCAGATTTGCCAGGGCCAACGATTTCAACAAACTTATGGAGATGGTAAGCACCAGTAAGGACAGCACGGAGCCAAGCTTGAAGTAAACGTACCCGTTGGTAGTCATCAAATTGTGTGAAGCCTAACCAGGTTACTACTTTCTCGCAGGTCGCATCTTTGTCGTAGTCGTAAGGGAGACAACGGTTGATGTACATGTCCCTGGTGGGCTCGATCAATTCATTGTTATTGGTATTGAGGGCACCATTTTTAAACAGCAGGACTTCAGGAGCAACGTTCCATTGATCTTGAATCAAACTTGCCTGCATATTTTTATACAAGCTATCGACGAGTTCAAAACCGAATCCGTTTGGCAAGATCGTTTCTTTCATTTCTGAAAGAGTTGAATAGATATACTGTCTCATTTGATGCTCACTTAAAGGTGACCA
>CAJXTO010000188.1 GCA_913061245.1 uncultured Oceanospirillales bacterium | reverse complement strand
CAGGATAAGAAAAAGCGGCCCTAGGGCCGCTTTTTTGTCACTTCATCGTAGGCATTGAGAATTCAGCGCCAGCTCGAAGACCAGTCGGCCAGCGCGCTGTGATGGTCTTCATCCGCGTGTAGAAACGCACACCATCTGGTCCATGCATATGCAATGGACCGAAGAGGCTTCGCTTCCATCCCCCGAAACTGTGGAATGCCATAGGAACAGGAATAGGGACGTTGACCCCGATCATGCCGACTTGGACTGTTTCGGTGAATTGGCGCGCAGTATCGCCATCACGTGTGAAGATGGCTGTTCCATTGCCGTACTCATGATCATTGATGAGTTGTACTGCTTCTTCGTAGCTCTCAACGCGAACGACAGATAAAACTGGACCAAAGATCTCTTCGTCATAAATGCGCATGCCGGGTTTAACGTGGTCAAACAGTGTTGGGCCAACGAAATAGCCATTTTCATTACCTGTGACAACGAAATCTCGGCCATCAACGACAAGCGTTGCACCTTCTGAAACGCCTTGATTGATGTAACTAAGTACTTTGTCTGCATGCTCACGTGTGACCAGTGGACCCATATGGGGCTCGTCGGGATTCATGCCGGCACCGACTTTCATACCAGCGATTTCAGTTTTCAGGTCATTGATTAACTTGTCAGCGACTTCGTCACCAACACAGACTGCGACCGAGATCGCCATACAGCGCTCACCTGCCGACCCGTAAGCAGCACCCATCAATGAGCTAACCACTTGACCCGGATCTGCATCGGGCATGATCACCATGTGGTTTTTCGCACCGCCAAGTGCCTGCACGCGCTTGCCATGAGCGCTTGCAGTTGAGTAGATGTACTCGGCGATCGGAGTTGACCCGACGAAACTGACTGCTTGGATACGTTCATCTGTTAAGAGCACATCAACAGATTCTTTATCGCCATTGACGACATTGAACACACCGTCTGGAAGACCAGCTTCTTTCAGAAGCTCTGCCAAACGAAGCGGTGTTGATGGATCTTTTTCAGACGGCTTCATAACGAACGTATTGCCGCATGCAATAGCTACAGGGAACATCCACATGGGTACCATGGCTGGGAAGTTAAATGGACTGATCCCTGCACACACACCCATCGGCATCATTTGGCTGTAGCTATCGACGTCTCGGCCGACGTTTAAACTGTGCTCGCCTTTGACCAAGTGCGGGATGCCGCATGCGAACTCAACAACCTCAAGACCACGTGTTAATTCACCTTTCGCATCTGAGAACACTTTTCCGTGCTCAGAGGTAATCAGTTCTGCAAGTTCATCTGCGTGTTTTTCGACAAGCTCTTTAAATTTGAACATCACGCGCGCGCGATTGAGAGGAGTCACCTTGCTCCATGATGCAAATGCCTCTTGCGCGTTTGCGATTGCAGCGCGGGTTTCATCGGCTGATGATAGAGCGACATCAAAGCGTTTTTCGCCTGTTGCTGGATTAAAAACAGTCGCTGTTCGTCCGGAGTTTGAAGCGACTTGTTTGCCGCCTATGAAGTTACCTAATACAGACATCATGCACCTCTTAAGTTTGGATTATCAGTATTAGATAGCTTCAAAAATGATGATTCAATAGAAAATATAATGTTTTTGATACAACAAATATGTTGTATCTTTGGTTGATGAAACAAAAGCAACTGAATTGGGAAGATGCGAGATACCTCCTCGCTGTGGCGCGTGCAGGGCAGTTGGGGCGTGCAGCTGAGACTTTAGGTGTGTCGGTAATGACTCTGTCTCGGCACTTAAATCAGTTGCAGCATCGCGTTGGTACGAGCCTACTGACACGACACAGTAAAGGGATGCAACTGACCAACGAAGGCAGTCGTTTGGTTGAGTATTTAGAGCGAGCAGAGGCGGAAATTGACGCTGCGAGTTCGATTTTTGAATCCCATGGTCGTTCAGTGTCTGGGACAGTCCGTATCGCCGCCCCTGAGGGTTTTGCATTAAAAGTACTGACCCCCAACCTCGGCCGGCTGCTTCAAGAACATCCTGACTTGAATATCGAAATCGTTCCACAAACACCTGGATTCTCGCTGTCGCGTCGGGAAGCTGATATTGCGGTGATGGTTGGGCGTCCGAGTGAGGGCCAATTGCGCTCAGAAAGCTTGGGTACCTATGCTTTGGGCTTGTATGCGAGTGAATCCTACATTGCTGATCACGGAATACCGCACACCATCGATGAGTTACTCACGCATCGTTTGATCGGCTATGTCGAGGATCTGCTTTTCAGTGAGCGGCTCAATATTGCCAAGCAGATTACGAATGAATGGCAATCAAACATCGCGATTTATTCTCCGATTGGTCAGGTGGAAGCGGTGCGTTCTGGGCTTGGAATCGGCGTGTTACACGATTTTTTGCTTGAAGATGATGAAGAATTGATAGGGATACTTCCTGAGCTTCAATTGAGCCGCGAGTTTTTCTTAGTCTCGCATCCAACCACTGAGCGTATTCC
>CAJXTO010000187.1 GCA_913061245.1 uncultured Oceanospirillales bacterium | reverse complement strand
GCTACTCGAAAGGAAAAGGATGATCCGTGTCAATTGAAGGTTGGGGCAAAGCACCGCCATCCACACCGCTCACTTTGTGGAAATCAATCAAAGCAAATCTGGATTTATGGCTCGTGGACCACGGCTTCCTCAGATCGCTCTATTCGAATCGTTTCTGCCTTCCCGGTCCGTTATACCGAAGCAATCAGCCGAGTGTCGCACGAATCCACCGCTACAAACGAGACTTGGGTTTAAAAACCATCATTAATCTACGTGGCTATAACCCAACACAAGGTCGGTATCAGTTAGAAGCCAAAGCCTGTGAAGAGGCTGGTATCACGCTAATTAATACACGAGTGCACTCGCGAGGTCTTCCGACTGCGAAGCAGATCAATCTGCTAAAAGAATTAATTGAAGACTTTGAAACACCAGCACTCGCTCATTGTAAATCGGGCGCAGATCGTGCCGGAATTTTCGCCGTACTCTATTGCCACTTCCGCTTAGGCCAGCCGATTGAAGAGGCCAAAGAACAATTACACTGGACTTATGGGCATTTCAGAAGCGCCAAGACCGGCATCCTCGACCATTTTTTCGAATCCTACATCCTATACCGCGATCAATGGATGGAAGCCCATCAAGACAAAACAGCACCGACTTTCCTGGAATGGGTCAATTCAGAATATGATCGCGATACGATGGAAAAAGAATTTAAGCCGCGTGGCTTTGCAAGCTTTTGGGTTGACTGGGTCTTAAGACGCGAATGAAAGGTGATATGCGCACCTATGGCCGCCTGATACGCGAAGCGCTGCCATACTGGAAAATCGCTCTATTAGCCATGCTATCGATGGCAGCAACTGCCGCAATGGAACCCATGTTGCCCGCATTGATGGCGCCTTTGATCGACGAATCACTGATCGATAAAGACCCGAATGCATTAATTCAGATCCCTCTACTGATCGTCGCTGTATTTGTTTTTAAAGGGATCTCTGAATACGTCGCCTCCGTCTCAAGCCAATACGTTGCCAATCGGACTGTTGCTGATATCCGATCTGAGGTATTTGCTGTCCAACTCGATCTGCCGATGACAGACCATGATGCGGAAGAAGGCGGTCGACTCTTATCCAGAATCACCTACGATGTTGCCCAAGTCGGAGAAGCCGTTTCCACCGCATGGATGGTCATCATCAAGGACACTCTGATGATCCTCGGTCTTCTTGGATTCCTAATTTATACGTCTTGGCAAATGTCTCTCGCGCTTCTGGTGGCAGCACCAGTCGTTTCATTTGTAGTCAAGAAAGCCAGTGTCAAAATGAGACGCTCAAACCAAGACTTGCAGACTTGGACAGGTCGACTGACCGGACTCATCGAAGAGTCCTTGTTGGCGGTCAAAGACATCAAAATATTTGGCGGTCACGATAATCAACAAGAACGGTTCGATGACATCAATAAGCGGCTACGCCATGAGCAAATGCGGGTCATCAAAATCCAGTCGCTCAATGTCCCGCTGGTACAAATCTTAGCTGCTATCACAATCGGAATCGTCATTCTGATTGGTACGCAAATGAGTGCGCGTGATCTGCTAAGTCCTGGTGAGTTTGTTGCCTACATCACAGCAATGGGAATGATTTTCGATCCTGTGCGAAGGCTCACTGGAGTCAATGCGACCATTCAACGGGGCCTTGCAGCCGCTGAATCGATTTATGAAATTTTCGATCAAACACTCGATAATCAGCGTGGGCATTCAAGAAGTCATGAGGCGCTTCCCAAAGCGTCTCTAGCCATCCGAGATGTCACCTACAGCTACCCAAATGCAGAGAGTCCTGCACTTGATTCAGTCTCATTTGATGTACGTCCCGGAGAAAGTGTCGCCCTCGTCGGCCCATCGGGCTCGGGTAAATCATCACTTATCGCCCTGATCGCAGGTTTTCTAGATCCTAACGACGGCCAAATTTGCATTAACGACGAACCACTAACCCAATGGCCGCTCGCCAAACGTCGTCGTCAACTCTCGCTTGTCGGACAACAGGTGAATCTGTTTGACGCATCGGTCGCAGATAACATCCGTTTTGGATGGCCTGATGCCACGGATGAAGAGGTTCGAGAGGCTGCGCGACAAGCGCATGCGTTGGAATTCATCGAAGCGCTGCCAGACGGTTTTAATACCCAAATTGGCCCATTTGGAAATCGTTTATCTGGTGGCCAGCGGCAACGTATTGCGATCGCCCGAGCGTTCATTAAAGACGCTCCAATCTTATTACTCGATGAACCAACCAGCGCCCTCGATCACAAGAGTCGTGAAGAAGTTCTCAAAGGCCTCGAGAATTTAAAAGCGAATCGAACCACCCTAATCATCAGTCATCAACCAGAAAGTCTGCTGTCGATCGATCGCACAATTCATCTTATTGGTGGGAAGCTCTCGAACTAATCCAACGTTGTGGATTGTTCTCTCGATAGCGAGCAACTTCACCTGTCGCAAAATCAAAACTCAAAGCGCCATCGAGATCGGTTCGATGAATTGCGGCGCCACTG
>CAJXTO010000186.1 GCA_913061245.1 uncultured Oceanospirillales bacterium | reverse complement strand
TTACCCGTCACTTCAACAACACCCGCAAATCCACTAACAGCACCACCAATTAAAAGTGCCATCCAAACCGTCCGATCCCGACTGTAACCAGCGAACTTGGCGGCGGTTGGAGAAAGCCCTGTCACACGCATTTCGAAGCCTAGATGCCACCGCTTAACGACCCAAGTACCGAGCACAGCAAACATCAGCGCAAAAACAAACCCCAAATGACCGCGCCCGGCAGAGAAGAGCTTTGGCAAAGTCGCTGCGTCATGGAACAGGCGGCTTTCTGGGAAATTAAACCCAGCTGGGTCGCGCAATGGACCATGCACCATGACACTCAGCATCAGGATCGCGACGTAGGTCAGCATCAATGAAACTAAGATTTCATTGGCATTGAATCGAACTTTTAAAAATGCAGGGATGGCACCCCATATAAGCCCACCCAAGGTACCGCCCAACAAGACCAAGGGCATTACCCAGAATCCGTCAACGCCCCAAAAAGCAAGTGCAACAGCGCCTCCGCAAAGGCCACCCATAACCAACTGTCCCTCTGCACCAATATTCCAGACTCCTGCACGGAATCCCAACGCAAGCGCTACACCAATCGTAATCAATGGCGTCGCCTTCGCCAGTAATTCACTGATGCCATACACCGAGTTCAGTGGCCGAATAAAGATTCGATGCAAACTTGAAATAGGATCCAGTCCAAGCGATGCGAGAAGTGCAGATGCAGTTGCGACAGTCAGTAACAAAGCGATCAGGACCGCAATCCACTCGTGATACCAACGCGTCACAGCGCGCGCTTCGACAAAGATCATGAGTCAATCTCCTGACCGAGCATCAGTGCACCCAAGTGTTCCGGTGTCATTTCATCAGTCGGGAAGGTTCGACTTAATCGGCCATGGCAAATTGCGCAAATACGATCAGTCACAGACAGCAATTCATCGATGTCTTGGCTGATCAAAATCACAGACGCACCTTCATCTGCCATTTTCATGAGCATTTGATGGATAAATAGTTGTGCTTTGGCATCAACGCCCCAGGTCGGATTTGAAACAACAAACACCTTCGGTTGGCCCAACAATTCCCGCCCAATTAAAAATTTTTGCAGATTGCCACCCGAGAGACTCGACGCCTTCGCATGTAATGAAGGTGTCCGTACATCGAACGTTTTGATCACTTCATCAGCAAAAGCTTTGGCTGATGTACCACTAATTAAATGATCATTTTTCAAAATGCCTCGCGTATGACGGGCTGTCAAAATCACATTTTCCCAAAGGGTCAGTTCAGGAATTGCCGCGTGGCCTAATCGATTTTCAGGCGCACCTAAGAGACCCCGAAAACGGCGCTTCTCTACACCCAAGTGCGCAATGGGTTCTCCATCCAGCACGATACTGTCAGGATTTGGCAAGGTCAGCTCGCCTGAAAGCAAATCAAATAGGGTGTCCTGCCCATTTCCAGAGACTCCAGACACACCAAGAATCGACCCTGGTGCAACAGACAGATACACATCATTCAATACAACATTACGCGTCGATTCTGGATAGACATCACCCACTCGAACAGTTAATCGTGCCTTCTGCTTCTCGGCATCCGATACTTTGGAGCGTTTTGTTTCAGTCAAACGCTCGCCAATCATTTTTTCACCTAACGAGCGCGTACTTTCCTGACGTGGATCGACCACATCAACAACCTCACCAGCACGCATTAAAGTCGCTCGATCACAAAGAGCCCTAACTTCATCGAGTTTGTGAGAGATATAGATAATCGAGCGGCCTTCATCAGACAGGCGATCCAAGGTTGTAAACAGTTGTTCTGTTTCTTGCGGCGTAAGCACTGAAGTCGGTTCATCGAGAATCAGTAACCGAGGGTCCTGCATCAATACGCGGATAATCTCAACGCGCTGTCGCTCGCCTGCCCCCAAGTCATGCACGCGACGATTCAGTTCAACATGCAATCGATACCGATCACAGACCTCTGAAATCTCAGCAGCGAGTATTTCATCCGGGAAACGGCCCTCTAGCCCTAGCGCAATATTTTCCAAAACAGTTAAGGCATCGAATACAGCGAAATGCTGAAACACCATTCCGACGCCAGAATGCTTGGCATCACTCGGACTGTCAGGGGAGTATGGTTTTGCCAGGAGTTCCATTGAACCGGTATCAGGCTTCAGAATCCCATAGATCATCTTAACGAGAGTCGACTTTCCTGCACCATTCTCGCCAAGAAGCGCATGAATCTCGCCTGCATCAACAGACAATGTCACATCTCGGTTCGCTGCAAAATCGCCGAAGTATTTGCTAAGTCCGCGCACGCCAAGACACTGCTTCGAAGAAGCTGACAAACGTTCCGCGATCGCTACCGACTCAGTCAAATTGAGGACTCACTTTGAGGTAAACGCGAAGAATACATCATTCTCTCGGGTAAACCCACGGGTTAGCCGGCGTTCGACTGGAAGAAGAAGTATTCGGAACTGATGTTTCCATGCAGGGTGACAAGCCCTTGCTGAATCCAATCCATATTTTGCGTTAAAAGGTCAGGGGTTAGTCGCTCAAGATCGAGCTTATTCAAACCATCAAC
>CAJXTO010000185.1 GCA_913061245.1 uncultured Oceanospirillales bacterium | reverse complement strand
ACTATACCGGTTTCACCACAAGGAATAACGCGTGAGTTTGCAGATCTTTGACACCCTAGCCCGAGAAAAGCGCGATTTTCAGCCGATAGAAGCTGAAAAAATCGGCATGTATGTTTGCGGGATGACTGTATATGACCGGTGCCATCTTGGTCATGGGCGTGTCATGGTGGCGTTTGATGCGATCGTGCGATATCTCCGTTTTCGTGGATTTGATGTGAATTACGTCAGAAATATCACAGACGTTGATGACAAAATTTTTGCTCGAGCGGCGGAGCGTGGGATCGATTTTTCTGAATTAACGGCAGAAATGATTGATGCCATGCATCAAGACGAAAAGAAATTGGGGTGCCAATCCCCAAATTTAGAGCCTCGAGCGACATCCAATATTGAATCGATGCTCAAACTGATTGAGACATTGATTTCAAAAGATGCCGCCTATCAAGGTGCATCTGGCGATGTCTATTTCAGAGTGAGTGCTTTTCCCGAGTACGGCAAACTGAATAATAGAAAGCTCGATGACATGATCGCAGGTGCTCGCGTTGCAGTGGCTGACGATAAAGAAAGTCCGGCAGACTTTGTTCTGTGGAAATCAGCGAAGGAGGGCGAAGAATCTTGGCCTTCACAATTTGGTCCGGGGCGACCTGGTTGGCACATCGAATGTTCAGCAATGAGTATGGACGCGCTTGGGCAGACTTTTGACATCCATGGTGGCGGTCCAGATCTCAAGTTTCCGCATCATGAAAATGAAATCGCGCAATCTGAAGCTGCGACAGGATGCACATTTGCCCGCTACTGGATGCATGCCGGTGCTGTTCGCGTTAATGAAGAAAAAATGTCGAAATCGCTCGGGAACTTCGTGACGCTCGATGCGTTGTTTAAAGAGTTTCATCCAGAGGTGATTCGTTTTTTCTTATTACAGAGTCATTATCGCAGCGCGATTTCATTCTCAGATGATGCTTTAGTGCAGGCTGAAACAGCGTATAGCCGTCTTGTTCAAGCGTTACCCGATGAGTTGTCGGCCCCAAGCTCAGATGCCATTTTTGAGTTTCAAACATTGATGGATGACGACTTCAATACTCCCCGAGCGATTGCGTTATTGTTCGAACTGGCGTCTGAGGGGTCTTCCGAGTCTGCCTCTAGCGTCATGGCAATTGGTAAGGTGCTTGGTCTGTTTGCGAGTGGAAAGGAAGCGTTTTTCGAGCAACAGCAGGCGTTGAAAGCAGCAAAGAGTGGTCTGAGTGATGCAGCCATTGATGCATTGATCGTAGCACGGGAGCAGGCCCGTAAAGATCGTGATTTTGGGACCGCAGATAAAATTCGTGACGATTTGATTGCGCAAGGAGTCGTGCTTGAGGATGGTGCTGGCGGAACATCGTGGCATCGCAAATAAATCGAGTCGATGCGACGCTTTTTGCGATTACCGTCTTAACTTGGGGCACCACCTGGTTCGTCATTTTGGGCCAGTTGGGCGTGGTACATCCAATTGTCTCCGTTGGGTGGCGTTTTTTGCTCGCATCATTCATTGTTTTCGGTATCTGTATCGCGCGTTCGGAAAGACTGGTACTCACGCTATCTGAACATGCTCTTTGTGTGCTACTCGGTTTATTCTTGTTCTGCCTGAATTATGGATTGTTTTACACGGCAAGCGTGTCGTTAACGACAGGTCTCGTTTCAGTCGTCTTCTCAACGATGGTGTTTTGGAATGCTTTAGGTGCCAGGCTTCTCTTGGGGCAGCCTCTGGAAAGTCGTTCGCTGATTGGGGGGCTCATTGGCGTTCTTGGTCTACTGATTTTGTTCCGGTCCGAATTGTTGTCCTTCAATTGGGAAAGTGAAGGGTCGTTTGCCTTATTGCTGTGTTTGCTTGGGACCTTGTCCGCGAGTTCGGGCAATTTAGTGTCAGCGACTCTTCAAAAGCGTGATATGACTGTATGGAATTCGACAGCATATGGGATGCTGTATGGGACAGTGCTGACCTTTATTTTTGCGATCTCTAATGATTTAGAGATTCAGTTTGAGTGGACTGCGGTATATGTCGGATCGTTGCTGTATCTCGTCATATTTGGCTCTGTCATTGCGTTTGGATCATACCTCACGCTGATTGGCCGTATAGGACCCGGGAGAGCCGCGTATACCACTGTTGCATTTCCAGTCGTTGCGATTCTGGTTAGTGTCGTTTTCGAGGGATATCAGCTCACTGTGCTCGCCTTTGTTGCGGTGGCGCTTGTCATCGCTGGAAACTGGCTCGCACTTTCCAAGCCTAAAGTCCAAAAATCCCCTTGCAGAGCCTGAAGTCGATGACTATACTCCGCACCCACTGTTGAGCACCACTGTGCTCAGTCAGGCAGTCGGGGTATAGCGCAGTCTGGTAGCGCATCTGCTTTGGGAGCAGAGGGTCGTTGGTTCGAATCCAGCTGCCCCGACCATTACTGACCATGCGCCTGTAGCTCAACCGGATAGAGCAACGGCCTTCTAAGCCGTAGGTTGCAGGTTCGATTCCTGCCAGGCGTGCCAGCCTGGCATCGACGGTGGGTGTAGCTCAGTTGGTAGAGCCCCGGATTGTGATTCCGGTCGTCGTGGGTTCGAGTCCCATCATCCACCCCAT
>CAJXTO010000184.1 GCA_913061245.1 uncultured Oceanospirillales bacterium | reverse complement strand
CGAATGATTAAAGTCGATCCGACTGATGGAGGTGGATTGTGAGTGAATTTGAAGCTGATGATGCGTTGGAAAATGAAGACGCAGCGAGTGCTGAGGAGCAGGTTGAGGGAGCCGAGGCAAAAATCCCATCAAAAATGAATCGCGAAGTCATCGAGAACATTCCTGTCACGCTAGCGATTGAGGTTGGGCGTGCGTCGCTTAAGATTCGCGATTTGATGCGTTTGACTCAAGGGAGCGTTGTTGAACTTGATCGACTCGCTGGAGAGTCCCTCGATATCGTGGTTAATGATACAGTAGTGGCCCAAGGAGAGGTTGTTCTGGTGAATGATCGATATGGAGTTCGCCTGACACAGGTGATTTCAGCGGCAGACCGGATTAAGAACCTCTAATTGTCTTAGAGGAGCCTGAGTGGAATACGTCGACTGGTTGTCATTAGTTTCGAGTTTTCTGCTCGTCATCATCCTTCTCGGAGGCACCCTTTGGGGCCTCAAACGGTTTGGCCGGATCCAGCTTCAGGGGAAGTCTGGTCAAACTGCGATTTCTTTGATTGATTCTTTAAGCGTCGGTGCGCGACAGCGTATTATACTCGTTGAAGCTGATGGGCAGCGGATGCTAATTGGTGTGACTCCTCAATCAATTACAGGTCTAGGCCAGTGGCCGTCGTCTCAAGCACCTGATTTTACAAAAGCGCTCAAGGATGCGGGCGTGCAGTCGGAGAAAACCGGTGATTAGATTATTCGTATTGCTGATGATGGCATCAATGCCAGCCATTGGTGATGTGCTCCCGATTGTGACAGTCACCGAAGAGCAAGGTGCAACGCAATACAGCTTAACCCTTCAATTGCTTGCACTCATGACCTTGCTGTCATTGTTGCCTGCGATGCTTTTAGGGCTCACCTCATTCGTCCGAATCATCATTGTTTTGTCGTTACTTCGACAAGCCTTGGGCACCATGCAAACGCCTCCAAATCAGGTGCTGTTGGGGATCGCGCTATTCCTCACTTTTTTCGTGATGGCGCCTGTGTTCGGCGAAGTGTATGACACAGCCATTCTTCCCTACTTGAACGAAGAAATATCAGTTGATGCTGCAATTGCGGCTGCCGAGTTACCGATCCGCGAGTTTATGTTGAATCAAACTCGCCAAGAGGACATTGGTATGTTTGTTCAAATTGCCGGAATAGAGGCGATACCAGCTCCTGAAGAAGTTCCTTTTTCGATTTTGGCACCAGCATTTATCACATCTGAGCTCAAGAGCGCATTCATCATTGCCTTTATGATCTATATCCCATTTGTGGTGATTGATCTCATCGTTGCGAGCGTATTGATGTCGATGGGGATGATGATGTTGTCGCCCATGATGATTTCGATGCCTTTTAAATTGATGTTGTTTGTCTTGGTCGACGGTTGGACCTTGGTCATGGGTTCGCTCGCTTCCAGTTTTGCGATTCCATAGGGAGGTATCATGCTTGATACGGCATTAGTGGTTGATTTAGGACGGGAAGCGCTGTGGGTTGCTGTGCTGATCGCAAGTCCGATGCTCGGAATCGCATTGATCGTTGGTCTGATTATTGGTGTGATCCAGGCAGCGACATCCATCAACGAAATGACCCTGTCTTTCATTCCGAAGATCGCTGCACTCGTCATTGTGATGATTGCTCTTGGCTCATGGCAGATTTCGGTGATTGTTGATTTTACCCGCAAGATTTTTGAGCGGATTCCGACGCTCTTCTTTTAGGGGCTGACATGGAGCTATTTGTCGCAGATTTAGTTGAGCGGTTTTACACCGCTCTGTGGCCCTTTCTGCGAATCGGCGCCATGCTGATTGCTGTTCCAGTTTTATCCATCGACGCGGTCTCCGTCAGAATTCGCTTACTGTTAACGCTTGCACTGACGTTGATGATTTACCCGCTCGTTGATTGGCCTGTGATTGATCCAGTATCTGCCGAGGGTCTTTTTGAAATCTTCAATCAAATTTTAATTGGAGTGCTCATGGGCTTTATCTTGCAGGTTGTGACTGCGGCAGTCGTTGTGGCTGGCCAGGCAGTGGCCAATGCAATGGGCCTATCGATGGCAACGATGGTAGATCCAGGGCTGGGTAACGTGCCCTTGGTGTCTCAATTTCTGCTGATCCTCGCAACGTTAATATTTCTAGGTGTCGGCGGCCATATGCTGATCATTGGCATCGTGCTTCGGAGCTTCGAAACCTTTCCGGTCGGTGTTGCGTTTGTCACAGGCGACAACCTTGCCGCTGTTATCGAATGGAGTGCGATGATCTTCTTAGGTGGAGTGTTATTAGCTCTTCCTGTCATGGTTGCTCTATTGCTTGTGAACACAGGGGTTGGTGTGATTACACGAGCTGCCCCTAGTCTGAATATCTTTGCCGTTGGTTTCCCCGTATTCTTTTTGACGGGATATGCCGTATTGATCATTTCGATGACGGGAATCGGTGCACGTATTCAGTGGCTTTGGATGGAAGGCCTTGAACGTGTGAAAGATTTTGTTCAGGTACCTGGAGTGCTGTAGTGGCAGAAGACGCACCAGAAGACGACGAAAAAACCGAAGAGCCCACCGCCAGGCGCCTGGAAAAGGCGCGTGAAGATGGTCAG
>CAJXTO010000183.1 GCA_913061245.1 uncultured Oceanospirillales bacterium | reverse complement strand
AAACCAGTTTGCATGTCTGATTCAGCTACCCAATCCATCGATACCGCCTGGGAAACTCTGTTTTCCGCTCTCGACTATGACGAGGGTAATCAGCAGGCGCGTTGGGCAGAAGAGGTCGAGCGCCGTCTAAAAGAGAACGGCCTTACCTATCAGGCACACACATCCAAGCATCATCAGAATCGGCAAGGGCAGCTCGATGTTGTGCCGTACTTGATGAACGAGTCGACCTTTGAGCATTTGGCGCGTGGTCTCTCGCAGCGGATGCGGTTTTTCGAAGCCTTACTCAATGATATCTACGGCGAGCGCCACGTATTAGCCGATGGCTCAGTTCCGGCTGATTTATTGTTCTCCAATCCAGAATACCTGATCGAAGCGCACGGACTGAATCCGCAAACGCCATGGGTCAGTTTCTTAGCGCATGATTTAGTGCGAGACAGCTCTGGTCAGTGGTTTGTGTTGGGGCAAAGTACGCGTGCGCCAGCAGGCCTTGGGTATGTGTTGGAGCGGCGACTGATTATGTCGCGTGTGATGGGCTATTTGCTTCGTCGGATGTCAGTGAAGCGGCTATCCGGATTTTTCCGGACGTTGCGTCAGTTCCTGCGAGCCGACAGTCGCGATCAGGACCTATCGATTTTGATGACACCAGGTCAGTCCGTTGAGAGCTACTTTGAGCATGCGTTTTTGGCGAATCATTTGGATTTTACGTTGGCTGAAGGGGATGATCTTACCGTTCGTGGTAATCGGCTGATGCTAAAGACCCTTAGTGGTCTTCGCCCTGTCTCTGGTGTGTTACGTCGAGTCGCTGATCAAGATATCGATCCGCTTGAACTGAATGGATTGAGCCGTCAAGGGACGCCTGGTTTGATGGACGCTGTCCGTCGTGGGGGTGTACGGATGGGTAACGTCCCAGGCTCTGGTGTGATTGACTCACCATTGTGGATGGGGCGTTTTGAAGGACTGTGCCAGAAGTTACTCGGTGAGGAACTCATTCTTAAAACACTACCTGCGCTTTGGCTGGGTGATGCGGATGAGCGAGAAGAGTTTGAGTCGCTTTGGCCCGATGTGTTGATTCGTCATGCATCGGCTTTTCCAGCAGGTGAATCTTTTGTTGTCAGAGATCTGCCCGAAGCTGAAAGGGATACGTTGAAAGCACGTATCGCTTCTGACCCATCGAGTTGGGTTGCGTGGCAAGCGATTGATCTGGAAACAGTCCCTGTCGCTGAAGGCACTGCACGTGGTGAATCGTTTGCAGTCCTTCGCATGTACACCGCGCAATCGCAGGATCAGAAAGTTGATGTGATGCCTGGCGGGCTAGCTTCCTGTAATCACGATGCGTCTTGGGCACAGCTGCGTCCGAATACGCCAGAGCGCTATAAAGATCTTTGGGTTATGGGGATGGAGCCTGACAATCAGCTCTCCATGTTCGCTGAGGTGGATGCACCGGCTCTTGGGCCAGTGGATCAGTCGATGACCCCGAGCCGTGTTGCGGATGCGATGTTTTGGCTGGGTCGTTATGTTGAACGTGCCGATGGACTCACGCGTCTTGTACGGGAAGTATTAGCCGGTGCCATTGACGTGCGCACTGAACGCCAACAAGCAGCACTGTGGCTTTTAGGTGCGCAATTTAGAACAGATGAAATCAACTTTGACGATGCTGCTTCAGAAATTCATCAATTGATATTCACGCGGACCGCTGTTGGTGGGTTAAGCGAATTGATCAACGCCATCATGCGTAATGCACGAGCGACACCTGACTACTTGAGTGATGACGCGTGGCGCGCACTCGTGAATCTTGAGCAAATGATTGAACGAATTGGCTGGATGAAACATGCAGATGCCGGTCGGTTGCTTGATCAGGTGGACTCGATTCTGATGCAGTTGGCGACCTTCTCAGGTTTGAACAACGACACCATGAGTCGGACCTTTGCACACCGATTTATGGATATTGGACGGCATTTGGAGCGTGCGAGTAAAACCCTGATGCTCCTAAATTATGCATTCCAAACGTTGAAGCCTCAGGATATCAATCAGTGGGAATTGGTTCTTGAAGTGACTGATACTGTGATGACTTACAGACGCCGCTACAGAACGAGACTTCATCCAACTGCGATACTGGATCTTTTGTTACTGGATACTGAGACGCCGCGTGCGATCGGCTATTTGGCGGCGCGTTTGGAAAGTTTGGTTCAGGGGCTGCCGGTGCAGCAATTAGTTGGTCGTAAGACGCAGTTACAGCAGCTAGCATTTAGAATCCATGCGGGTCTTCAGATGGCGCAAACCGAAGATCTGATGACGATTCAGGGCTCGCCAAAGAAGCCGTTATTCGACACGTTAGATCATCAGATTGAGACACTCTCGAGTTTGAGTGAGGCGATTACGCTTGCCTACTTCAGTCATGCGGATGTCCCGCAACAATTGGTGAAGGTGAGCTAATGCGCTATCGAGTGAGACATCGCAATCGATACCAGTATGGGCAGCCTGTGAGCTTGTGTCATAGCCATGCGACATTGCTTCCCCGGGATACATTGAACCAACAAGTGTTAAGTGCGCGCCTGACAATTTTGCCTGTCATCGAAGATGTGCATGAGCGGCAGGATTTGTTTGGTAATCGAGTCTCTCAATTTTCGATTGATGAAGTGCACACAGAGCTCAATGTACT
>CAJXTO010000182.1 GCA_913061245.1 uncultured Oceanospirillales bacterium | reverse complement strand
CGGCCAATTACTTTGACGATAGCAGTCATTAGTTGTTGGTCTCCAAAACATCAAATGATTTAACAAGACCATCAATGGCCTTTAACTGAGATAAAAACGGTTCAAGCTTATCAAGCGGTAACGCCGACGGCCCATCGCATTTCGCTTTCGATGGATCCGGATGCGATTCTAAAAAGAGTCCTGCAAGACCGACGGCCATACCAGCGCGTGCAAGCTCAGTGACTTGTTCACGGCGACCGTCTGCAGAATCTGTTCGTCCACCGGGCTTCTGTAATGCATGGGTCACATCAAAGATCACAGGAACTTGCATGTGTTTCATGATGCCAAAGCCAAGCATATCGACAACCAAGTTGTTGTAACCAAAGCTCGAGCCACGCTCACACAGAATCACTTGATCATTTCCGGCTTCTTGGCACTTATTGATGATGTGCTGCATTTCATGCGGCGCTAGGAATTGTGCTTTTTTCACATTAATAATCGCACCGGTTTCAGCCATCGCGACCACCAAGTCAGTTTGGCGTGACAAAAACGCAGGTAACTGGATGACATCACACACCTCAGCAGCAGCTTTCGCCTGACCGGGTTCATGAACATCGGTAATCAGAGGCACATTGAAATGCGATTTGATATCAGAAAGCCAAGTCAGGCCTTTTTCAAGACCAGGGCCTCGGAAGCTTGTGATACTCGAGCGATTGGCTTTATCAAAACTCGCTTTAAAGACATATGGGATGTCGAGCTTGCGGCACACATCGACATAGACTTCAGCAATTTCAAAAGCAAGCTCTCGCGACTCCAGCACGTTCATGCCCCCAAAGAGCATCATCGGATGTGCGTTAGAGCATGGCATGCCGCCAATATCAATCACTGATTTCACGAGAACAATGTCTCCTTGTCACCCGTTTTTGAATAGGTAATCGCAGCCTCAACAAAGCTCGTGAATAGCGGATGTCCGTCACGCGGTGTTGATGTAAATTCAGGGTGGAACTGACAACCAACAAACCACGGATGATCGTCCACCTCAACGACTTCAACGAGTGTTCCATCCATAGAACGGCCGGCTATTTTGAGGCCAGCATCTGACAAACGATCCAAATAGTCGTTGTTGAATTCCCAACGATGGCGATGGCGTTCACTCACCACATCCGTTCCATAGACTTCAGACACCTTGGATCCGGGAGTTAGACGACATTCTTCAGCACCCAAGCGCATGGTGCCGCCGAGATCACTCTCTTCAGTCCGAATTTCACGTGTTCCATCAGCTTTGGTCCACTCAGTAATCAATGCGATTACTGGATGTTCTGCAGTTGGCTCAAATTCACTCGAAGTTGCTCCGTCAAGGCCTGCGACATGGCGCGCAAATTCAATCACAGCAGCCTGCATACCTAAGCAAATTCCGAGATATGGAATTTTGTTTTCACGCGCATGACAAACCGCAGCGATTTTACCTTCCATGCCGCGTTCACCGAAGCCGCCAGGGACGAGAATCGCATCAACGCCATCCAACAGATCAAGACCGCGCTTTTCGATATCTTCAGAGTCGATATAGCGGAAATTCACGCGCGTCCGCGTTTGAATTCCAGCGTGGATCACCGCCTCAATCAGGGACTTATATGCATCAAGCAAATCCATATATTTACCAACCATGGCAATTTCAATGGACTTCAGCGGGTTTAAGTGTGCATCAACAACACGAACCCATTCGCTCAAATCAGCCGGCTGACACTCGAGGCTCAGCTTATCAACGATCAGCTGATCGAGACCCTGCTCATGCAACATGCTAGGGATTCGATAGATCGTATCGGCATCTTTCAATGGAATGACAGCGCGCTCTTCCACGTTGGTGAAAAGCGCAATTTTTTTCCGGCTTGAAATGTCGACTTCATGATCTGAGCGACAAATCAAAACATCCGGTTGCAAACCGATCGAGCGAAGCTCTTTGACAGAATGCTGCGTTGGCTTTGTTTTGGTTTCACCAGCAGTTGCGATGTATGGAACCAAAGTCAGGTGCATCAACAATGCACGCGATGAACCGAGCTCTTGACGCAACTGACGAACAGCTTCTAAAAATGGCAAGGACTCGATATCACCTACTGTGCCGCCAATTTCCACAATTGCGACATCAGCGTCCTGGGCGCCTGCGATGATCTTATGCTTGATTTCATCGGTAATATGCGGGATGACCTGAACGGTCCCACCAAGATAATCACCGCGACGTTCTTTGCGTAGAACATCTTCATAGACACGCCCTGCAGTGAAGTTATTTCGCTGCGTCATCCGAGTGCGTATAAAGCGCTCATAGTGACCAAGATCGAGATCGGTTTCAGCGCCATCATCGGTGACAAACACCTCACCGTGCTGAAATGGGCTCATGGTGCCTGGATCTACGTTGATGTAAGGATCGAGCTTCAACATGGTGACCTTAAGGCCACGCGCTTCCAAGATCGCGCCAAGTGAGGCTGCTGCTATTCCTTTACCGAGCGAAGACACCACCCCGCCGGTCACGAACACGAATCGATTCATGTTGACCTACAATCCTTTTGGTAAGCCCGCCAACAGTGTGACGGAAACGTCGTTTTGGGATGGGTGATTAGGATACAGTGGAATCGGTCGTATTCCTAGGGACAAAGCGCCACTCCCACTGTAAAGAATGCGGAATCAACCCCTCTTCTCT
>CAJXTO010000181.1 GCA_913061245.1 uncultured Oceanospirillales bacterium | reverse complement strand
CCGCGCGAATCCGCATCAACTTGGCTCGATTTGGTTGAGACCACTCCTTCGTTGGTGTTTGATCCTGAGATCTGTCGTCGACAGTGGCGTGATCTGTCGAGTGCGCTTCCTGGCGTTACTTTGTATTACGCGGTGAAATCAAATCCCTACCCAGGCCTTTTGCAGACGATTGCTTCTGAAGGCGGCTGTTTTGACGTTGCGAGTGCCGCTGAAATCAAAATGTTGGAGCATGAGGGCGTTCATGCATCTCGCATGATTCATACTCATCCAATTAAAACGGACGCAGAGATTGAAAAGGCAGTTGCTGCTGGCGTTACGACGTTTGTGGTTGATAACGTGGATGAGCTCTGGAAACTGATTCCTTATCGACATTCGATTCGCGTTATGTTGCGGTTGTCTTTCATTGCTCCAGATGCGCCCATTGATTTAAGCCGTAAATTTGGGGCGCCACAGCAAGATGCGCTTAGTATTTTGGATGTAGCCAATGACTCGGGTATCTGTGTTGATGGTTTGTGTTTCCATGTGGGATCTCAGGCTGCAACTGCCAATACACATGCAGAGGCTCTTGGGGTGTGTTTGGATTTGTGTGAGCAGATCAAAAATGAGGGTCTTCCTGAGATTCGTCGGATCGATATCGGCGGAGGTTTTCCGGCGCATTACACAGGTGAGTCGATTGATCTTGACGCATTTTGCAAGCCAATTCGTGACGTTTTAGAGCGAGTGCCTGCGCATCTTGAGATTCTGGCAGAACCTGGACGTGTGATTTCTGCGCCATCGATGGCTTTGGTTTGCAAGGTCGTTGGCCGAGCAAAGCGTCGCGATGGTTGGTGGTTCTATTTGGATGATGGTGTCTATGGCGCGCAGTCTGGACGTTTATTCGATGGAATGCAGTATCGAATGTCGGTTTTTACAGCGAGTGATGAACTGTCTCCTTGCGTATTTGCTGGACCAACCTGCGATTCAATTGATGAACTGGGGCGGTATCCAGAATTTCCGATTCTCAATATGAACGATGTGATCGTTTTCCACGAGATGGGTGCATACACCTTGGCGAGTGCAACGCAATTTAATGGCATCGCCCCGCCGGCAGTCGTTACCCGAGCTCTGCCCGAACTGCTGCAAGGGTATGGGCACTCAGTATGAGTTTGATCGCACTGGTTGATGGAGGCGGCACCAAAACTCGGGTTCGATTTCTCAACCAGGCAGATCAAAAAGTCGTAGCAGAGGTAGTCACAGGTCCTTCTAATCTTGGTCTTGGAGCCGATTCTTGTTGGAGCCAAATTAGAGAGGCTTCTGCTCAGGCTGGTTTATCGATTCCCACGAAATGTGTTGCTGGTATGGCTGGCTGTGAGTACATCGAAGAGCGTTCGGAATTTCTATCAAAGGCGCCTTGTGAAACGCTTCTTGTCTCTGATCGTGATTCTGGTCTTTTTGGGGCGCACCTTGGACAACCCGGTGGGTGCTTAACGGTTGGTACTGGTGTCGCGTTTGCTTGGTTGGATGAGACAGGTCAGCTCTCACGGCGGGGTGGATTTGGGTTTGTGCTCGGAGATCAAGGCGGCGGTGCTTGGATCGGTTGGCGGGCATTGCAGGAGCTTGTGCGTCTTGAGGATAGAAATGGTCTTGATCAATCGCATCGTCTCCTGATTACTCAACTCGGTATCGGCGAATCGGTGGGTCACTGGATGCAATTTGCGAATACTGCGGGGCCTCGCGCATTCGCATCGCTCGCAAAGGTAGTTGTGGATTCTGAAGAGCAGGTGTCATTGAGCCGGGAAATACTTGCTGAGGGCTTATTAGAACTGGCCCGCGTGATACAAGATTTTCCAAACCATTTACCAATCGCGCTCGTGGGTGGTTTGTCATCTGTGTATGCGCCTCGAATCCAAAATCTAGGTTATCAAGTGATTGAACCTCAGGGTGATGCGCTTGATGGTTTGGCGTATATCGATCAACATCTTCGGTCATTAACAGTGGAACATTGGACATCGTATGCCTGAGTTATCTGGCCATATTGCGACCCCCGAAGGTTTGATTGAAGGTTCAGTGCAATTTGGAACAACGATTGAATCAGTGTCTGAATTGGCTCAAGTGGATAACCGGATCATTCTCCCAGGGATTATCGATTGCCATATTCACGGCGGTGGTGGCGGTGATGTGATGGATGGGATTGCTGGGATTCGGGCGCTCGCGCGGACACATGCCGAATATGGTTTAACGGGCTTCTTGGCAACGACTGTGACAGCAGATGATGCGTCCATTGAAGGTGTGCTAGAGGCTGCTCAGGTTGTGATGCAGTCACGTGAACGCTGTGAAGCGCGGTGTCTGGGAGTCCATTTAGAAGGCCCTTTCCTGAGCGAGGGAAAGCTCGGCGCTCAACCCCCGTTGACGCGGGCTGTGGATGGAGCCAGGGTTCGGTCATGGTTTGAGTCTGGTGTTGTCCGCGTGATGACTTATGCGCCAGAAAAAGACCCAGATGGCATCCTGCCTCCACTTGCCCAAGAATTTAATATCAGGCTTCAGATAGGGCATTCAGGGTGCGACTATCATCGTGTCTGTGGACTGCTTCAGCATGGCATGGGTGTAACGCACCTGTTTAATGCGATGACCGGTGTTCACCATCGCAGTCCAGGGGTTGCACAGGCTGCTCTCTTAGCGGCTGAATATTCAGAAATTATTTGCGAT
>CAJXTO010000180.1 GCA_913061245.1 uncultured Oceanospirillales bacterium | reverse complement strand
GCAACACTGTTCTCAAGCCCTAGGGTGACAGAGGCAAAATCCTCATGATCTTGTGCATCGACCAGTGTCCACATGGATGTGCGAGCAAAACCATGTGCCGGTTTAGATTCATCACTGGGATGTGCGCCAAACCAAGGCCAACAGATTGGTATACCTCCGCGTATCGATTTTCCCGCCTCTAAATTAGCTTTCGGGCTCATCCAGATTCGTTCTTCACCATCTTTTTGATAGGCCAGAATGTGTCCGCCGGATAGCGAGATTAGGACCTGATCGCTTTTGTAGGTCAATTGTATAGCGTCTAGTTGGTCTCTGAAGCGAGTTGTATTGATGCTCATATCAGTTTACGTATAAAAATTACAAAATAGTTAACAGTCTGTTTAGTGTATCAGTTTCATTGAAAATATCTGTTTTTCCGGCCTTAATCACCAATTGATGGGGTGCTAGTGCATTTAAATATAAAATTAGCTTCTCAGTTTTGTAGATCAGACACTATAAAATGTACTAAAATTACATAAATTTTTTACATTTACGGATTTCACCTCCAAAGGAGTGTAGCTCATGAACGATGCGATGCATCAAGCTTGTGATTTTGTTCTGTTCGGTGCTAAAGGGGATCTTGCGATGCGCAAGTTGTTCCCGGCGCTGTTCCAACTCGACAAGGCCAAGCTACTTAATCCCGACTCTAAGATCATTGGTGTTGCACGTGCTGATTGGGATCAAACTGCTTTTATTGAAGCCGTTGAAGCGACACTGGTTCGATTTTTAGATCCGGGTGAGATGAGCTCTGAAGATTGGCAGCGTTTCTCTGCACGTCTTGATTACGTTCAGGTTGATATGACGTCAGCGGATGATTTCAAGAAGATCAAAGCTAAGCTTGATGCCAACCGTATTATGGTCAATTACTTAGCGACACCGCCTGCGGTCTTTGGTGATATCTGTAAGAATCTAAGCAGTGCTGATTTAATTACTGAAACGACACGTATCGTGTTGGAAAAGCCGATCGGTCACGATTTGGCAAGTTCTAAGGTGATTAATGACACCGTTGCTCAATACTTCAACGAGAACCGTATCTACCGCATTGACCATTACTTAGGTAAAGATACTGTGCAGAACCTGATTGCGTTGCGCTTTGCCAACAACTTGTTTGGTTCGCAATGGAATAACTCTGCAATCGATCACGTACAGATCACAGTCTCTGAAACAGTGGGTCTTGAAGGTCGTTGGAGTTACTACGATAAAGTTGGGCAGATGCGCGATATGGTTCAAAACCACCTGCTACAACTTCTCTGTATGGTCGCAATGAATCCACCGAGCAAATTAGATGCGGATTCAATTCGTGATGAGAAGGTCAGAATTCTAAAAGCGCTTCACCCAATTAACTCATCGAATGTGACCAAGCGTGCGGTTCGTGGTCAATATACGGCCGGTTCTATTGGTGGCCAAGCGGTGGTTGGCTATGGTGAAGAAGAGGGTAGCGCAGCGTCAAAGTCGAATACTGAAACTTTTGTTTCGTTGCGAGTTAATGTCGATAACTGGCGTTGGGCTGGCGTACCTTTCTATTTGCGGACGGGTAAGCGTATGCCACAGAAGATGACAGAGATTGTGGTGGTTTATAAGAACAACCCCCACTTTATATTTGACCCTAAACAGCGCGACATAGTGAATAACCGCCTAGTTATTCGCCTGCAACCTGATGAGGGAATTCGTCTTCATGTTGTCACTAAACAACTGGGTATGCACCAAGGGATGGATTTGCAAAATCGTGCACTCAACCTGGATTTCAGTGAGAGTGACCCTAACCAGCGAACTCCAGATGCCTACGAGCGTCTATTGTTAGAGTCGATGGTAGGTGATCAGTCACTGTTTGTTCGTCGTGATGAGATCGAAGCCTCTTGGACTTGGTGTGACGAGCTGATTCAGGCTTGGAAGGATGTCGGTGACGAAGTGAAACCATACAACGCGGGTACCTGGGGCCCAATTGGTTCAATTGCACTGATCGAACGAGACGGTCGTTCTTGGCACGAGTGAGGTTTAATGATGTCCAATATGCTTCGATTTGATACGCGTGAGTCACTTGAAAATCGCTTAACCGAAGAGATAGTGATTCTACTAAAAGCCGGTATAGAAGAGCGTGGTCGTGCGACACTGGTTGTTTCAGGTGGTCGTACACCAGCGGCTCTGTTTCAGTCGCTCTCGGTGCAAGAACTCGATTGGTCGAAGGTTTGGATTACCCTTGCGGATGAGCGTTGGGTGCCGGACACTCATGAGGACAGCAACGCTCGTTCGGTTAAAACACACCTTTTGCAAAATCGTGCAGCCGATGCTCATTTTATCCCGCATTTTAATGACGCAGAGTACCCCTGTTCAGGTCAGACTAAACTGGAAGAGGTTCTCAGTGAACTACCTAAAGAGTTTGATGCAGTGATTCTAGGAATGGGTGAAGACGGCCATACGGCGTCATTCTTCCCCAATGCACCTGAGCTAACTGCAGCATTGAACCCATACGGCTTTAAAGCCTGTATGGGCGTGACCCCACCTGTCGCCCCGCACTTGCGCATGACACTGACTCTACAAAGATTACTTCATGCTAAGCGCATTTTTATTCACCTTTGCGGTGATTCAAAACTGCCAGTACTAGAGCAAGCAATGGGCGAGGGGGATGCTGAAGAGATGCCCGTTCGCGCTGT
>CAJXTO010000179.1 GCA_913061245.1 uncultured Oceanospirillales bacterium | reverse complement strand
GGTGAGGCATAGTAAATTCAAGCTTGTTTCTCTGGGATTGTCAAAATCAACCCGTCTAACGCATCAGTAACTTTGATTTGGCATGTTAGGCGGGAGCAAGACGCATTAGGCTCGTGTGCAAATTCAAGCATATCCTGCTCCATCATTTCTGCAGGTGGTAATTTGCTTACCCAATCTGGGTGGACGTAAACATGGCAAGTTGAGCATGCGCAAGCGCCACCACAATCAGCTTCAATTCCCGGAATGCCGTTGTCACGCGCGCCTTCCATAACGCTAAGGCCATTCGGTATGTCCAGAACATGCTGCTTTCCGTTGTGTTCGATATAAACAATTTTGGGCATTTTGCTTCTCTTAGAATTGTCTTCGGTTAATGTTCAGAGAGTGCTTTAACTGCTTGAACAACGGCACGTTCGGTCAACTCAAAGTCTGTCTCAGTCAGAGCCAGTGATGGATAAAGTTTGCTCGGAGATTTGAACACGCCATGTTCTCTTAAAACCGAGTTGAAAATCTGAGATTTCTTAGTGTCGGTTTGTAACGTGTCTCGATAGTTCCGGATTTTATTTTTTGTAAATACAACATCAAACAGAGATGGGTGGCCAACAATCTGGTGATCCAGATTGGCACTTTTTAGGTGACCAGAGATCATCTGCTGCAAGCGTGTCCCGTTGCTATGAAGCTTTTCATACGCGCCTGGGCGCTTGAGTATTTCCATGGTTTTGAGGCCCGCGACGGCGGCGACAGGATTTCCTGATAGGGTGCCAAGCATCATCAACCAATTTTCAGCGCCTACAATCGCTTTGTCGAAATGGTCCATTATTTCCTTTCGCCCGCCAACGGCAGCTACGGGAAAACCACCCCCAATTATTTTCCCCATTGTACAAATGTCAGGTGTAACTCCATAGACTTCTTGCGCGCCGCCATACGCAAAGCGAAAGCCGGTAACGACTTCATCAAAGATCAGCAAAATTTGATACTTGTCGCAAAGATCTCTTACGGCTTGGAGATATCCTTCGATTGGAGGGATGATACGTTGAAGCGGTTCAATGATAACGGCAGCAACTTCATGCCCATGTTCAGCCAATAGGCCGGATAAAAAATCTGCATCATTAAACGGAGCTATCAGCATTTCGTCTTTAACTGCGCTGGGGATGCCCGAGCTATCAGGTATAGCTTGCGGAAAGTTTACTAGTTTTGTGGGTGCCAGGCTCATTTGCGCTTCGGCAGACATGCCGTGATACCCACCTTCAAATTTTACAATTTTGTTCCGTCCAGTGTAAGCGCGCGCCAGACGCAAAGCATACATGTCGGCTTCTCCGCCAGAAGCGAGAAACCTTACTTGATCACAGCAGGGAACAGCGTCCACGATTGCTTCTGCCAATTCAATCCCACGAGCATTGTTAGCAAAGAAGGTGAGACCTTTAGGGATTTGTTCTAGTACCGCTTCGGTAACCTCATCATTGCCATGGCCCAGCAACATAGGACCTGAACCGATAAGGTAATCAACGTATTCTTGATCATTTTCATCCCAGACTCGAGAGCCTTGCCCTCTTGCGATAACAATAGATGGATCAAAGTTTCCGAAGCCACCAGCTGGTAATACTTCTCGTGCGCGTTCTATCCATTGGTTTTGGTTAAGTATTTTTTGCATGTTCTAATCCAATATGAGGAGCGGTTCACCGAGTTCCGCGCGATCAATTTGTATCCCCAATCCCGCTCCTTCCGGTGGCGCAATACGACCAAGTTTTCGGGTTGGGGCATTTGGCGCCAGGCGGGGGGCCACGTACCCTGACAAATCACACACGTTGAGAAGACGGCGTGGGTCTGTAGACGCGCCTAGGTGGAGTAGCGCGGCAGTAGTAATGTCTGAGCCCCATGTATCTTCAATGCACATCTTTGGCCCCAAATAGAGACAAAGATCACGAGCCGCTCTGGTTTTTGACAGGCCACCAAATTTTGAAAGTTTCAATGCAACTGCATCCATCACCCCAGTTTGCTGTCCGTAAATTAAAGTGGGAGTGTCGTATGCGTTTTCATCTAGTTTCATTGGCAAATCTGTTGCGGCTTTTACTCGAGCGCAGTCATCAATTGTCGCGCAAGGTTGTTCTAGCATTACATCATATGAAGAAACTGCTCTCCCTACGCGAATTGCATCCAAAGATGTCGCGCCGCAGTTCCAATCACCATAAACTAACGGCCCATCCCCAACTGCTTCGCGTACTAAGCGGAGCCGCGCTACATCGGCCTGCCAATTTGCGTCAGCTCCCAGTTTGACTTGAAATTGAGTAATGCCTTGCGTTTGCGCTAGGCTAGCCATACGTGCCATCTCTTCTGGAGCAACGCAGGTGATAGAATGATATAGCGGCATGTCCGCAACACGCCTGCCCCCGAGTAGGGTATAGAGTGGAAGATTTGCTGCCTTCCCAGTGATATCCCACAAGGCAATATCAAGCGCCGATTTTGCATAATGGTGATCGATTAGCCAGCTGTTCACCCTAGCCATAAGGGCCTCAGGCCCAACTGGGTCGGCTCCTAGAATGACGGGAGCTAATTCTGTTAAGGCAGGTATTACTCCTCGGGCGAAGGCAGGCAGATAATGAGGTATCGGGCAAACTTCACCCCAACCGGTGACGCCGCTATCGGTGTCAATCGCCAGAACTACACTTTCGACTGTGTCGCATGTTTTGCCGTCAGCCATGTAGTATGTATCATG
>CAJXTO010000178.1 GCA_913061245.1 uncultured Oceanospirillales bacterium | reverse complement strand
TTTTAATGCCTGCGGTAAAAATTAAAGACAACGAGCCCTTTGACGTCGCACTTCGTCGTTTCAAGCGTGCTTGCGAGAAAGCTGGCGTTCTCTCTGAAGTTCGTCGTCGTGAGTGCTACGAGAAGCCAACAACCCTGCGTAAGCGTGCAGCTGCTGCAGCGGTCAAGCGTCATCTCAAGAAGGTGTCTCGCGAAACGAAAAAATTCGAACGTCTCTATTAATCTCTGAGTCGTTCGCGTGAGTTCGCTGAAAAACACTCTCACCGAAGCCATGAAAGATGCCATGCGGGCGAAAGAAAAATTTCGCCTTAGTGTCATTCGGATGGTACTCGCAGAGATCAAACGTGTTGAAGTGGACGAACGTATCGATGTAGACGACGCCCGTTGTCTGGCCATCATCGATAAAATGTCAAAACAACGTCGCGATGCTGCAAATCAATTTGTCGATGGTGGGCGTCAAGACCTCGCAGATACTGAACTTGCTGAGGTCGAGATTCTTAAAGAGTTTCTTCCTGCACAGTTGACCGAAGATGAAATCTTGTCGCTGATTGATCAAGCGATCGCTGACACCGGGGCTTCCGGCCCACAGGGTATGGGGCAAGTCATGGGACAACTCAAACCCAAAGTCCAAGGACGTGCGGATATGCAAGTGATCAGCAAGCTCGTCAAAGGTCGTCTCGGGTAAATCCAATCTCATTTTTTCAGATACACTCTAGCGACTGAACTCAATCGTCGGATATCAAGTGGCTGGACGAATCCCTGATTCTTTTATCGAAACATTGAATGATCGCGTCAATATCGTTGATGTGATTAGCTCGCGCGTTCCACTTAAAAAATCCGGTCGTGAGTATCATGGTCGGTGCCCATTCCATGACGACTCATCCCCTTCGTTTTCGGTGAGTCCAGACAAACAGGTCTATCACTGTTTTGGCTGCGGAGCCTCAGGTGGCCTGATTAGCTTCATCATGGAATACGACAAAGTTGATTTTGTCAGCGCGATTGAAAACTTAGCCTCATTGGCAGGTCTTGAAGTTCCTTCAGAAGCAGCAGACCCAGAGGCAGGCCAGCGCAAAGCGCTCTATGAAATCGTTGAAAAAGCGGATCAAGCATTTAGAAAGGCTCTCAAATCCAATGCAAATCGAGAGCGTGCGGTGAATTATCTAAAAGGTCGTGGACTCACGGGAACAATCGCGCATCGATTCGGTCTTGGATATGCACCTGACGGCTGGCGTTTTTTGTACGACCACTTGGGTAATGATGCGCAAACCAAGAAGCAACTGCTTGAAGCAGGTTTAACAGTCGTCAACTCACAAGGACGCGAATATGATCGTTTCAGAGAGCGAGTCATGTTCCCGATTCGAGACATCCGTGGTCGCACCATCGCATTCGGGGGACGCGTTCTTGATGACAGCAAACCCAAATACTTAAACAGCCCTGAAACTAAACTGTTTCACAAAAGTGATACGCTGTATGGCCTCTACGAGGCGCGGCAAGCCTGCCGATCACTGGATCGTGTTTTGGTCGTGGAAGGCTACATGGATGTGGTCGCTCTTGCGCAGTTTGGTATCGACTTTGCGGTAGCGACTCTTGGAACTGCCCTCACGGGTCAGCACCTCGATCGCCTCAGCCGCCAAACCGCTCAGGTCATTGTTTGCTTCGATGGCGATAAAGCCGGGCGGACTGCGGCTAAACGCGCGCTCGATACCATGCTTCCATTTTTAAGTGACGAGTTCAGCATTCGATTTTTATTTTTGCCCGACGGACATGACCCTGATTCGCTCGTTCGGGACGAGGGAACTGAGGCCTTTTTAAGTCGATTGAATGATGCGCTTCCTGCTTCTGAAGCCCTTATCCGACTGCTTTCAGATGACGTCGATCTTACAAAGATTGATGGACGCGCCCGCCTGACAGCACTGGCGCTTCCAAAAATTGCAAAGGTTCCTGCAAGTATCTACCGCTCTCTAATGCTCGATTCACTGAGCGAACTTTCGGGGACTCGCCGGACCGATCTTGATGCACGCTTGCAAGATCTAGACGTCGAAACAATGGTTGTTGCGAACACTCCAACTGAAATATCTCAACACAATGAAGCCCCCGAACTCGATGCTGAAATTGCGAGCTTCGAATCAGTAAGACCCGACGACGATCAATTCAGTGATTTTTCAGAAAGCGTTGAACCGCCGATGGAAATCGAAAACGAAATTGAGGCACCACCAACACTGCAATTCCCAGATCCAGATAAACCTGAACCACTTGTCAACCGATTGCTTTGGCTGGTGCTACAAAACCCCGCCCTACTTACAGACCCATTTTCGATCCCTGTGCGTAGTCGATTAATCAACATCCATGCCCTCGACCAAGTTTTTGATTGGATTTCAAATGCCGATAAGCCGACTACTGCAGGATTGATGGGACACTTCAGCGGAACCGAACTTGGCCGACTGCTATCCAAATTATTGAGTCGGGAAGCACTATTTAGCGAAAGCTCATATGAGTCAGAATTTAGAGATGGCCTCAACCAATTAAAGAAACAATTGGTGACAGAATCGATGAGGCTCCTCGCAGAAGATGCGAAGCGAGGGAAAATTTCAGCCGAAGACTTGCATCAAGCGCTCGCAGCACATAAAAAGTAATGAAAATTACAGGCGATTCCGTGTATAATACGCGGCCTTTTTCACAACACATCTCTTAGGTCAGTTCATGGCAGAAAAACCGTTAG
>CAJXTO010000177.1 GCA_913061245.1 uncultured Oceanospirillales bacterium | reverse complement strand
TTTGAAGCCATCGTTCTAGGGATTGCCGATGGTTTCAGGGTCACCATGCCCTGTCCAGTTTTCTTGGACTTTATAGGCGGCCTTCGGGCCGCCTTTTCTTTATCTAAATGCGCTCCACAAACTCCCATGTATTGCCGACAAGGTCTTTGACTAAAACGCAGCGCCCGAATGATTCGGTACGTGGGCCATCAATAATTTCAACGTGATTGTCTGCAAACCGCGTAAGGTCGGCTTCCAAGTTGTCGGTATCAACGAAGATCAGAACACGTTGGCCTGCTTGGCGGCCGACAAGACTTTCATCTCCTGATTTTGGCGTAGCGAGATTAAGGGTCACGTCGTCCTCTGATGTTGCAATGCGGACGATCCGTTTGCTTTCTGAGATTTGGCTATCCTCAATTAGGGAGAGCCCAAATGCGTTTGTATAAAAATGGATGGCTTGGTCGAGATCCTCGACAAGGAGAGTGATTCGGTTTGTTCGCATAAAAAGCTCCGGCTCGATGAAGGAAGAAACATCGAGCCGGATTAGAGGCAAATTACGCCTCAACTGCAACTGTTTCGAGATAATTCATGACAGATTCTGGAGATGTCTCGCCATAGGGATCTGTTTCGCAGTTGTCCGCGCGGCCTGGCTCTTCAAACCAGTGTTCAATCACGCCATCATCGACAACGGCTGCGTATCGCCATGATCTGCTCCCGAATCCTAGGTTGGATTTGTCGACTAGCATATCGAGACCCCGCGTAAATTCGCCATTACCGTCAGGGATGAACTTGATGCGGCAGACGTTTTGATCGATCAACCATTTGCGCATGACAAACGTATCGTTCACGGAAACGACGTAGATTTCATCTATTCCCATGTCTCGAATCGCTTGGTAGTTGGCTTCAAAGCCTGGTACTTGGAAAGTTGAGCACGTGGGGGTGAAAGCGCCGGGAAGAGAAAAAATCAGAATGCGTTTTCCGCTAAAGATGTCATTTGTCGAGATATCCTGCCAGCGAAATGGGTTGTCGCCGCCAATGGATTCATCGCGTACGCGTGTCTTGAAAGTGACTTGTGGAACTGTTTGTCCTTGCTTCATGTTGAGATCCTTTGATATCAAAAACTAAACGATATCGAAATTATGATTGATTAAGACTACTAATCAAGGATTAATTGATAGATCGCAATGGTATTTAATTATCATTTTGATAGTAAATTAATATGAATATCTTTGTGCTTTTACGGTAAGCGGTCTTTTTGTCCAAAAAAATATCGTGATATACTTCAGAAATAGGACAAACGCCGGTCTCCGGTATCCCGAAGGATTGGGAACTTAAGGAAGGATTCGGGCATCGACAGGGATGTCGAATTTATGCTCGAGGACTTTCGTCAATGCTGCCGTTTCAGGCAGGTGCTTTCATTAAACTTTGATGATCTGCTGCAAACTGTGAGAGCAGGGGAAGTGCTGCACCCCCAAGTGCCCGCGCATGGAATCCACACGTCCCTTCCACAAGAATCGGTCTTTCAACACCCTCCCAGTTGAGAGTGTCTGCGGCGTCTTCAATTGCTGTGGCGAGCTCTGCTTTAACCCAGTCGGGAAAGGCACCATCGATAATCAATGCATCCAGTTCAACGAGCGCAGTTGCGGAAAGGGCGGCCATGGCAATTCCGGGAGCTGCCTCAATAATCCAAGTCGTTACCAAACCGCGATGTTCTTCCCATCCGTTGGGGTCTTTCCAAAGCGTTGTTCGATCGAGTCCGGATGAAACAAGTGCTTCTTCGAGCTGGAGGAGACTTGAGCGATCAATCAACTGGTCTTTGCTTTTTGGTCCTAGCGGGAGCGAACCGATCGCGCCTGCATTGCCGCCGCGACCGATGACAAGATTGCCATCGAGGACAAGCCCGCCACCGATAAAAGATCCAATGTAGGTATAGAGATGGTTGGCGTAATGGCGCCCTTGCCCAAATAGAAGCTCAGCTCCACAAGCCGCCGACGCATCGTTGCAAAATAGGGGGTCCACCCCGATCGCTTGTTCAATCGCGTCGCCTAGTTGAATGGATTCCCATGATTCAAGAATGTGGTTGGGGGCGCCCAGGAGCTGCTGCCACCCAGCGATATTGCCTGGCTCACACACGCCGACGCCCATCAATCGCTCCGGATGACACGATTTCCGTTTAATGAGCGATCGATAGCTCGAGCTAATGAAGTCTAAGATCGCCTCGGGTTCAGGGTATGCGTAAACCGTATTGAGCTTCGCTAGTATGGTGCCAATTTGGTTGATCAGTACGATCTCAGTTGATCGTCGGCCGATATGAATGCCTATGGACTGTGCGCCATCGGGGTTCAAATCAAATGGAACTGATGGCTGTCCGACGCGCCCCCGTTCAGGCTCTCCGCGAACTAAAAGCCCGTCTGCTTCAAGGTCTCTAACAATGTGAGTCACTGTTTGAGGAGTGAGGCCAATCAGGCGAGCGAGCTCAGCTTTTGGGAGTGGACCGTTCAGCCGGATCGTTTGCAGAACCAGTCGTTCGTTGTACTGTCGTACGGCGACTTGATTCGATCCGCGAGACTGAACGGTACGTGACTGCATTTAGATGTAGCTCGCGTTATCGTGAACACCTTGGTCGAGGCCTGTGATCATTGACACGATTTCGTTGGGCTCTGTTTCTGAGGTCTTTTTGTTGCCAACAATCCGTCCTTGCCGGAATACCCAAATTCGATCAACCAAGTTAAATACTTGGCGAAGGTTGTGGGA
>CAJXTO010000176.1 GCA_913061245.1 uncultured Oceanospirillales bacterium | reverse complement strand
TCGATTCGCTTCACAGGTACGTTGGTTGGGATGACAACAACATCCAAGCCGTAGATTTGTCTAAACTCATAAGCCTCTGTATCGGCGGTCCCTGTCATACCTGACAGACGATCGTACAGACGGAAGTAATTCTGGAATGTGGTTGAAGCGAGCGTCTGGCTTTCAGGCTGGATATCCACGCCTTCTTTTGCCTCGACTGCTTGATGCAAACCCTCTGACCAACGGCGGCCTGGCATGGT
Source organism: uncultured Oceanospirillales bacterium (assembly GCA_913061245.1). Taxonomy (GTDB): domain Bacteria; phylum Pseudomonadota; class Gammaproteobacteria; order Pseudomonadales; family Litorivicinaceae; genus HIMB30. Next base: position 2,497 of record CAJXTO010000176.1, on the reverse strand, counting down.
ACGGCCAGTATGTTCATCAACGATGACAACCTGACCATCTTGGATAATGTAATGAACATTTCTTTGGAACAGAGTATGCGCACGCAAGCCCGCATTCACGTGATGGAATAGTGCCAGGTTTGCTGGGTTGTATAGGCTATCACCCGCTTCCAAGAGCCCCATTTCGGAGAGCTCTGCCTCGATCACCTCATGACCAAGTTCAGTCAGTTCAACAGAACGGTTTTTCTCATCGAGTAGATAGTGGCCTTCAACTTCGAACGATTCGCCATCTTCCGACATCTTTGCTTCGGTCAGCTTTGGAATGATGACATTGATCGCTTTGTACCGTTCGGAATGATCATCTGCTGGGCCTGAGATAATCAAAGGTGTTCTTGCTTCATCGATCAGAATCGAATCCACCTCATCGACAATCGCGAACGAGAGCTCACGCTGCACACGACCCTCTGGCGAGAACGCCATATTGTCTCTTAAATAATCAAATCCGAATTCGTTGTTGGTGCCGTAAGTAATGTCAGCAGCATACGCGTCACGCTTCTCTTCAGGGCTTTGACCCGAAGCAATCACGCCGACAGTCAACCCTAGCCCTTCATAAAGGGGGCGCATCCAATTCGCATCACGATTGGCGAGGTATTCGTTCACAGTCACGACGTGAACACCTTTGCCTTCGATGGCATTCAGGTAAGCTGGCAAGGTCGCAACAAGCGTCTTACCTTCACCTGTCCGCATCTCAGAGATACGGCCTTCATGAAGAGTCATGCCACCGACCATCTGGACATCAAAGTGCCTTAAGCCAAGTGTTCTTTTACTGACTTCTCTACAGACTGCAAAGGCATCTGGGAGGATTTGATTCAGTGTTTCACCCGCTTTGATTCGATCACGAAATTCATCGCGCTTGGCTTTGAGCGCTTCATCATTAAGTGATTCGAGAGTGGATTCTTGCTGATTGATCGCGGCGACCGCCTTCAGCATCCGTTTGACTTCCCGGTCATTTTTGGAGCCGAAGATCTTCCGGACAAATGTCCCTAACATGCGTATCCTATGATGTCTGTAATAGTAAAAACGGCATTGTAGCGAATTGCGTGACCCCGGACAGCTAAAAAGCCTGAGAACTTTGATCAATCGATCAGGAAGTCACCTCGAGACACTTCAGCTTGAAGCATCGATTCAGGCCAAACGCGCCCAAATCATCGAATCCCTTCTGCCAACTGAACTTAAACATGAGGTCGCAACTGGAGATCTCAATTCCGGGCTCCTCACTTTGTATGTTCCACAAGCTGCTTTAGCGGCCAAGTTACGCTTTGAGGAGTATAGCCTCATCGAGGCACTACAGAATGATCCGCTGTTTCGAGGAATCCGGAGAATTCAATGTCGAGTAAGGCCTCGACATACCGAAGGTAAAAAAGCGATAAGCAAAACCATCGCACCAAGCCAAAAGGCTGGGGCATCGATCCAAGAATTTTCAGAAACGCTTGAAGATGACGAACTTAAACGTCAGTTTCAGCAATTGGCTGCACGGGTATCGGGCAATCTTCCGCCCGATCAAAAGTAACAACCTCATAGTTACTTGGGTCAGAGAACAACTGACGTAGCAATTTGTTATTCAATGCATGCCCACTTCGATTGCCGGAGTAGTGGCCGATAATTGGACGGCCTGCTAAATACAAATCACCGAGTGCATCAAGCACCTTATGCTTAACGAACTCATCATTCTGACGCAGACCATCGTCGTTCAAAATACGATCTTCACCAACGACAATCGCGTTAGCCATCGAGCCGCCTCGCGCCAAATTGTTCGCTTTTAAGTAATCAAGATCGCGCATAAATCCAAAAGTACGAGCTCGACTGACCTCGCGAACAAATGAGGCTTCATCAATATCGACGACAGTTTTGCATTCACCTTGGTCGACTACTGGGTGATCAAAGTCGATGGAAAACGTAATGCGGAATCCGTTGAATGGCTCAAGTCGAGCAACTTTACCCTCATGCTCCACTTCAACGATATGTGTGATTCGGATGTACTCGCGAGGTGCTGTTTGTTCTCTTACACCTGCTGACTGGATCAAAAATACAAACGGTGAGGCACTGCCATCCATGATGGGAAGCTCTGGGGCATTGCACTCAACGAGAACGTTATCGATACCCATACCAGATAACGCGGATAATAAATGCTCGACGGTTGAGACTTGTGCACCGTCGGGCGAAGACAAACAGGTTGAGAGGGTTGTCTGAGAGACACTGTCTGCATTCGCCCGTATCAGTGCAGGCGGATCCAAATCCACTCGTTTGAATTGAATGCCATGATTTTCAGGCGCGGGCCTCATTGTGAGATAGACCGTGTCACCCGAGTGGAGCCCAACTCCTGTGGCTCGCACGACATTTTTCAGCGTTCGCTGTGCAATCAATTCAAATCTCCTCCAATAAGCCCGCTAGTTTAACAGGCTTTTCTCCGTTGCATCCTGCAAATCGGAGCGGAAGCGTGGAGTTTTCTCCATTAGTC
>CAJXTO010000175.1 GCA_913061245.1 uncultured Oceanospirillales bacterium | reverse complement strand
GGGGACGGGTGTAATTTAATTCCAAGTGTATTTATAAATAACTTCGATAAATTTTTTCTATAAAAGTTTTTATAATTCAATCACTTGTTTGAATAAGAATCATTTGCATGTAAACAGCATTCGCCCAAATGCCAAAACCCGTTACACTCTTCTCATGCAGTTAAATTCTCCTCAGCATCAGGCGGTCACGGCGCCTGAGTCCAATCTCCTTGTCATTGCTGGTGCGGGGTCTGGGAAGACCCGTGTGCTTGTTGAGCGTATGGCCTTCTTAATGCGTGACCAAGGGCTATCTCCGCATGCATTGATGGCGGTGACGTTCACCAACAAGGCGGCACGTGAGATGCGCGAACGACTTGAGGAGACGCTTGGCCGATCGCTTCACACGATGTGGGTTGGGACATTTCATGGATTGGCCCACAGATTTTTGCGAGCACATTGGCGAGATGCTGGTCTCATTGAGCAATTTCTTATTCTCGATTCGGATGATCAGCAACGGATGCTTAAGCGGATCATTGCGGATCTTCAGTTAGATGATGCGAAGTTTAAGCCGCGCGCAGTCGCTGGATTCATTAATAGTTGCAAAGATGAAGGGCAGCGACCCCATCACCTACAAACAGGTCGTGATTACTATAACGACATGTTGATCCGCCTATACGCGGAATATGACGCACGATGTAATGCGCAAAATCTTGTCGATTTTGGTGAGCTCTTATTGCGGACATTCGAGACACTTCAAAGCAAATCCGAGCTTTTAAGGCATTATCAGGACCGTTTTCGTCATTTGCTGATCGATGAGTTTCAAGATACCAATACGATTCAGTATGCCTGGATCCGATTATTGGCTGGCTTGAACACCCATGTGATGGCTGTTGGAGACGATGATCAGTCTATCTATGCCTGGCGCGGAGCTCGGATTGAAAATATTCATCGGTATGAATCGGACTTTGCACCGGTTACTACGATTCGATTAGAACAAAACTATCGATCCACAGACGTTATCTTGAAGGCAGCCAACGCGGTGATTGCGAACAATTCAGGCCGCCTTGGAAAAGAGTTGTGGACCGACCAAGGTGCCGGGACTCCGATACAGCTCTATGCCGCTTTTAATGAGCAAGACGAGGCTCGATTTGTTGCTAATCGCATCAGTCAACACGTTGATCAAGGTGGCCTGTATGGAGAGCAGGCCATTCTTTATCGCAGTAATGCCCAATCGCGAGTTCTTGAAGATGCGCTGCTGCGCGCAGGTATTCCATACCGGATCTATGGTGGTCAACGTTTCTATGAGCGGCTCGAAATCAAAAATGCGTTGATGTATCTGCGGCTGATCCAAAACCGATTCGATGACACCGCTTTCGAGCGCATCATCAATGTTCCGCCTCGAGGTATCGGTGAACGAACAGTTGAGCAGATTCGGGAAACTGCGCGAGATGAAGGCAAAGGATTATGGGATGCAGCGCTTCAGTTAACGCGCGGAGAGGGATTAAGTGGTCGAGCGAAAACTGCTGTTGTTGCATTTATTGATTTAATTAATGACCTCGATGGCAAAGCAACTGATCTTGAATTATCTGATCTCGCGCGTGATGTGATCGATACCACCGGTCTTCTCGCATACCACGGATCGGAGAAAGGTGAGCGAGGCCAAGCGCGTGTCGATAACTTAAACGAACTTGTCAGTGCGTGCCGTGCGTTTGAGCCCGAGGATGAAGAATCACCGGTACTCCTCCAATTTTTATCTCAAGCAAGTCTCGATGCAGGAGAAACTCAAGCAGATCCTGATGCCGACGCGGTTCAGCTGATGACGCTTCATTCTGCAAAGGGTCTGGAATTTCCTCGTGTGTTTTTGGTGGGGGCTGAAGAGGAGCTGTTTCCGCACGTGATGAGCCTTGATTCAGCCGGTGGTCTCGAGGAAGAACGACGGCTTGCTTACGTGGGCATCACCCGAGCGATGCAGCATCTGGTTGTGACTTATGCCGAGACGCGTCGATTGAATGGTCGCGATCACTTTGGTCTGCTCAGCCGATTCGTGCGAGAGATCCCTCAAGACTGTATCGAAGAAGTTCGACTCGAATCACAAATCAGTCGGCCTTTTGTGTCGTCATCATTTGGCGCCCGCCCGGTTGATCGTCCGCATCGGCATCCCAGATTCCAAGATTATGATGATGCGTTTGGAGAGGATACGGGCCTAGGGATAGGGTCGCGAGTTGATCACGGTCTTTTCGGAGAAGGGACGATTTTGGCTTTTGAAGGCTCTGGACCGCAAATGAAAGTTCAGGTCCGCTTTGATGACGGGTCGAAAAAGTGGCTGGTACTTCAATATGCGAAGCTCGTACCACTCGGATAACTACGACCCGGGAACGTGGCGAATCCGTCCATTGGCATCAATGGCAACAAATACAAATCGTGTTTCTGTCGATTTGTAGCTTTCAGTGCCTTGTTCTGTAATCCAGACTTCGATTCGAATTTGCATCGATGAACGTCCGATATCCTCGAGCTCCCCGTAAATAGAGACTTCAGATCCCACTGGGACAGGCGCAATAAAATCTACGTTATCAAGCGATACTGTTGCGCACCGACCGCCACTGGCTTTCATCGCGATTTGAGCCGCTGCCTGATCCATTTGGTCTAACAGCCAACCGGCGTAGATATCACCAAGCGCATTTGTAAATCGAGGGTGTGCGATGACTCGGAGAATCAATTCGCCTTCTGGATTGGGATCCTGTTCATCAAGCTCCACAGCACTTCCTTATTGTTAAT
>CAJXTO010000174.1 GCA_913061245.1 uncultured Oceanospirillales bacterium | reverse complement strand
TCCGTCAGGTGGAGCTCAAGGCCTTGCGCAAGCTTCGCAATCTCACCCGTCGGGTTGTGCCTCGTTTCTGATCGCTTCAGATGGAAAGCAATGAATGGCAGTTCATGATTCGCCCATAACATTTTCTCCAATCAATAAGCATTTTTCTATATTTCCTGAGCGTATTCCGCTTATTGATCAAAATTCTTGTGCCTCAATCTGGGACCTTCTGGTTGATGGCAGTCGTCACTGGAAGCTTCGTGATTCAGGCTTTGGCTTTTATACCTATGGAACCCCATCGTATATGGATGCCGTTGAGTCGTTAACATACTATATTTATGAATCAGCTCAAGTAAATTGTTTTCTTAGGCCGATCTTCAATATTTTGTGCCCAGAACTGGTTCGATTGCTTTCGCGTCAGTGTGGTGTTTCGGAACAATATATTTTGCCACTCCCTTTTGCATCTTTTCCTGGATTTCATATCTTCGCCCCGACTTTTTCGCCCGATCATAATATGAAGTCTTCATTTCACCATGATTTGCAGCATGAGTTGATTCTGCCTTTGATTCACAATGTGCTGAGATTTGAAGCATCGAATCAGATCGAGCTTCTTTCGTTCACGTTGCCGATAAAGCTTCCAGGCTCAGGTGCGGGTTTGTGTTTTTGTGAAGAGTCTGTCGGCGTGCATCGGCTTGCTTATGCAGTGGGTGAGATCGTTCTGCATGGTGGACAAAATTCTCACAAAATTGATGATGGATACCGGTGCAATGCTGGTGATGTACGCGCGACGTTGCAGGGGCATGCAATTAAAACGGTGAGTGGTAAGTTATTTTATTACTGGTGATTTTTAGGATTATATTTTTTAGTCTGCATAGTCAATGACCAGGACAGTGCGCGGCTTGGATGATAAGTTCCAGGCTGAATGATAGTCGCTATCATTAAAGGTGATCCATTCTCCTTGATCAGCCCAATGGTGGATCTGTTTGATTGGCTGCCCTTCCTTTGATCGCTTTGTGTGCATCAGGCCGCATTTTGTTGTCGAATGCATTAAGCAATGAAATTTTCGATGGCCTGGATTATCGTGTTTGTGATATGACAGAATGCTTCCTGGGAAAAGGATGCTGTAAGCGATGTAATGGATATGGTTATTGGCTAAAAGATGATTTAAGTATTGATGTGTGAGTGGATAGATGATCGAGAGTTGATCGTTGAGTTGTTGCAGCTCTGTCCGGTTGTACTGGGAGATGAGCCCATTCCAGTACGGATTGATCAAGATGGGAGCTATCCACCATTGCTGGCCATGATCAAAATCTGCTTGCCACTGGATAGGCAAGCAGAAATCAGGAAGTTTTGAATTTGCAAGATCATTAAATCTCCTTGTCCATTCGTCAAGTAATGGTTGTACGACTGAATCTCTCTCAAGTAAGTGCGAAAGATGATGACTCATTCGATTTGGCTCAATCATTAAAAGGCTTTGTATCCAAGAAGTTGTTTCTGGTATCGAAGAACATTTTTGTTTGACTGAAGGTCGCTTTTAAGGCAAGCGTAAATATCGATGTCTTTGTATTTGCCTTCGATGAGTGCGTGTTCACGCATTAATCCTTCGTGTTTAAATCCGCAATGCAGAATTGAGTGTCGAGCGAGTTTGTTGTCTCTGAACACATGGGCGTAGAGGCGATGGAGTTTGATGTGATTAAATGCTAAATCCAAGCCAAGCAATATGGCTTCTCCAACGCTTGGCCTGAGTCCGGTGTTGTGTTTTGGAAATACTCCAAAAAGAATTTGAGCGTTCAAGGCATAAGTGTCGATGTCTGAAATGGTTAGTAGGCCGCACATTCGATCATTATGAAAATAGCCATACTCAAATGTTGGTGAGCCAGAATTCGCCATCATGGAATGATGTTCTTTAAGGATCAAACGCGTCGTTTCGACGTTCGGGCTTGAATCATGAGGGCGATATTTGCTGCGAAAATCAGAGCCATTAAAATAGTTATGAAAAAGTTGATCTGCGTCAGTTTCGATGAGTCTGCGTAAAACCAAAGAAGTGCCCTCGAGTCCAACAAGACCCAAGGGCTGACTTGCTATTCCTGAAAAAGTCATCGCTGTTAAGGACGACTGAACGGCGAAAAAATAATTTTAGTCAGAACTCTTTTCGCCGATGTCAGCAGTTTCAGGTGCGTTGATATTGACATCAACTTGTGGTGCATTCCGCAGGAACTCAATTCCATTGGCGACATCGGAGTACGGCTGTTTAGCCATGAATTCAATCAAAGCAGCGCGTTGAGGCAATGTGATTAACACCATTGGCACGCTTTGACTGCCAGATTGGCTTTGATCGGACGTCTCGTTGGAAGCGTTGGTTTGCTCGTCGCTCATTGGAATTATGATCTATGTCCTTATTTTAACAGCGTTTTTCTGGCTGGCATGAAAGATCTCGACAGGGTTTCTGGCTCAGCCAACTGCAGGCATGGTCATGGTTAGGCGTGCTGTTTAATTTGTTGGTTGTTTAGGCGGTCAGTGCTTTGCGATTCCCCCTCGTGTATCACGAGGTTTACAGCGCGCCTCTGCCGAGCAGCCATCGTTTCCCCATGGCGAAATTCAGAGAATTGCGCCGTTGTCTTCAAGAGCAGGGTCTGGCAACAGATGAACAGTTTCATCAGCCCATGCCGGCACCTCGTCGTTGGATTGAGTTGGTGCATGAGCGACCGTATTACGAGGCTTTTGCGAGGGGGAAACTCGACCGGCAGGCGCAGCGCCGCATTGGCTTGCCTGCCACGACGCCCCTGGTGC
>CAJXTO010000173.1 GCA_913061245.1 uncultured Oceanospirillales bacterium | reverse complement strand
CCGATGGTAGTGTGGGGTCTCCCCATGTGAGAGTAGGTCATCGTCAGGCATCTTAATGTGAAAAACCCCGTCTTCTTTGAAGGCGGGGTTTTTTATTGCTGAGTTGTTAAGGACTCACTAGGATTTGAGTATGAGTTTAGACAAAGAGCCACGTTGGCTTCCGATTGCGCCCTGGCTATTTCTGTTTGTATGGAGCGCAGGCTACGGTGTGGCAAAGCTTGCGCTTGAGTCGTCGACGCCCTTGAATCTGCTTGCGCTTCGTTTCCTTGGCGCCACTGTCGCGTTATTGCCATTTGTATTGATTTTTCGTCCTACATGGCCTGACAAGCGAGCGATCCGAGACCTATTGATCGTTGCTACTTTTCTACAGCTCGGCCATTTTCTCTGTATCTATTTTGGATTAGCTCTTGGCGCGTCTGCCGGCGTGCTAGCTTTGTTTGCGGCATCTCAGCCGGTGTTAATCGCAATTGTTGCTTCACTGGTGAGTCACCGGATTCCGCCACCACGGGTGTGGATGGGTTTAGTGGTCGGGCTGCTCGGAGCGTCTTGGGTGATCTTTGCACAAGGTCACTTCTCTGATGGGGCATTATTAGGTGCGGTGCTCGGGTTTGTGGCTGTGGTCTCACTATCGCTCGGGCAGGTCTACGATAAGAGGCAGCGCCCTGAGTGCCATCCTTTGTTGGTTTATGTGATCCAGTATGCGTTTGCAAGTGTTGTCAGTATTCCTATCGCACTTTATTTCGAGGGTTATCAAACAGAGTGGACATCATCGATGGTTGGGTCCCTTGCATATTTGGTGTTTGGCAACTCACTACTTGGAATTTTCTTAATGCTCACGATGGTCCGCTTTGGAGCGATCTCTCAAGTGACAAGTATTATGTTTCTTGTGCCCGGTATTGCCGCATTAATCGCGTGGTTGGTTGTGGGTGAAGTGATGCCGATCGACGCATGGCCCGGGATCGCACTCGCCGCCGCAGGCGTGTTGCTCGTACTTTATGCTCCCCAAGGGCCTCAAAAATCAGAAGCAGAGTCGACATGAAGCCATCGACTTGGATGCCTGTGCTCGCCAATCTCTCCAAAGGTGAATTGATATCGGGGTCGGATTTGGGGGCTGTGCTCAACGTTTCGAGAGCTGCGGTCTGGCAACGCGTCGAGTATCTGAAAGGTCTAGGCGTTCAGATTGGGGCAACTGACTTTGGTTATCAGCTGAAGCATCCAATTTACCTTCCGGATCTGGCGACAATCCAAAGCGAGGTGGGGCTTGCTGTCGATCTAATACCTGAGGTTTCATCCACCAATACGGTGGTCCTTGAGTCCCGGGCCGAGCAATGTCTGATGACCTTGTATCAGAATCAGGGTCGCGGCCGACGTGGAAAGAGATGGATCGCGCCTCCAGGGCATGCGTTGATGCTGTCGATTGGGGTGTGGTTGGATTGCGGTATTCAAGATCTCTCAGGCCTAAGTATTGATGTTGGTGTCTCTCTAACCCGAGCGCTTAATACTCTTGGAGTTCCAGCTCGTCTTAAATGGCCCAACGATTTGTGGATTAATGAGCGCAAGCTTGCTGGGCTCTTGATCGAGCTGCAAGGGGACCAGGATAGAACCTTTGTTGTCCTCGGATTCGGCCTCAACCTGTGGCCGATCTCAGGCGTTGACGCCTCGACTGCTTCAATCAGCGATGTACTGAATCGTGAATGGACTGATTGCGATACTGCATTTTTAATTAATGAATTGCAGCAAACGATCCGCGATTATCCTACCCAAGCGCCTTTCAATCGGATTAAGCGATATAACGAAGTCGCATTGCTCAACGGATGCGAAGTCAGTGTAACAGGGGTGCAGAGGAGCCTTGTAGGGATCGCTCAGGGTATTGATGAGTTTGGGCGCCTGTGTATTTTGACGGACGGTGGTGCAGAATATGTCTCTGCCGGTGACGTGAGCGTGAGACCTCAGTAATGCATTTGTTGATCGATTTCGGGAACAGTCTGTTGAAGTGGTGTCTGTGGGCGGATGAGCGCGTGATAGAGCGGGGGCACATTGATCCACTTGCTCTGGAATCAGGACTGAGATCGATTGAATGGTCGATTGTGGAATCGGTCTTGATTTGTAGTGTTGCTGATGACGAATTAACGCATGCTGTATCTGTTTATTGCGATAGCCTATCTTCCCCTGAATGTGCGGTTCAGCAGGTTGATCTCGCGGCATTACCCCATTGGTTCTCGCTTGGGACGACGTCGCGCGAGCAAATTGGAAAGGATCGCGTGGTTGCGATGATTGGTGCTTTTGGTTGTGGTGATAACTACTGTGTTATCGATGCCGGAACTGCTTGCACGATCGATTTTGTATCCAAAGGCGAGCATCAAGGTGGATACATCGCTCCGGGTTTGTCATTAGCGCGGAATAGCCTGACTTTAAAAACTGCGCGCATTGGTGAAATTGCTGATCGACTGTACTCAGCTAAGCTTGAGCCTGGTCGAAATACGCAGCAGGCGGTCGAGCATGGGATTCGGATGAGTTTGGTTGCAATGTGCCAAAGTGCGTTGATGAATTCACCTATCCCACTGCATGCGGTCGTGGTGACTGGAGGCGATAGTGAATGGCTCGCAGGTCACCTTCCTGACCCAGTATTAGTCAGGCCGAATTTAGTGTTCGAGGGAATCGCCCGATTTTTTCGTGAGCTGTAATATTTTTTAACAAAGTCCTTGTAATCAGTTAGTCATTTTGGTTAAATTTCGCGCCCTGAATCGCAGGAATGTGGTTTTGGAAGCCGGCATAGCTCAGATGGTAGAGCAGCGCACTTGTAATGCGAAGGTCCCGAGTT
>CAJXTO010000172.1 GCA_913061245.1 uncultured Oceanospirillales bacterium | reverse complement strand
AGAAGGATTTGCCCATCACGCCAGATCAGCGCGCAAGCAACTTGGATTTCAGGTCCGGTATTCGGCATTGATCCGGACATATTCTTTGGTGAGGTCACAGGTCATGACCCGACAATAGCCCGAACCAACACCCATCGAAATCCGGATATCAATATCAACTGGATTCATGGCCGCCTGACCTGCCTCTTCTGTGTACTCTGGATGACGACCGCCGTTTTTGACGATCTGCACATCATTAATCCAGACATTGACTTGATCGATTGCTATCTGCGAAATCGGCGCACGACCAACGGCTGCAACAATGCGACCCCAGTTGGGATCTGATGCGGCTAATGCTGTTTTCACCAGAGGCGATAGCGCCACTGTGTTAGCAATGGCATGGGCATCCTCATCACTAGTCGCATCCTCACAAATCACTCGAACAAACTTAGTTGCACCCTCACCGTCACGCGCGAGCATTTCGGCAAGATCATCGGCTAGAGCCGATAAAGCGCTCGCAAAAACTTGCGCCTCAGGGCTCGCCGGATCAGTAATGACCGAGTGACCTGCTGTCTGTGTCGCAACGATCGCACATGCATCGTTTGTCGATGTATCTCCATCGACAGTGACGCAATTGAAACTGTGGTTTACCGCATGCCCAAGAAGTGTCTGTAAACACGCTGCTGTCATCACAACATCCGAGGCGATCAAACCAAACATCGTCGCCATGTTCGGGTGGATCATTCCTGACCCTTTGGCCATGCCAGTTAAGGTCACTGTCTGACCACCAATCTCGCATTGGATATGTCGCAATTTCGGATGGGTATCTGTCGTCATAATGGCACGCGAGGCGCGTTCCCATGCCTCAATTGAGGCATCGCACACACCAAGCGCATTCGGAAGCGCGTCACAGATGGACTGAACTGGTAAAGGCTCACCAATAACACCCGTTGAAAATGGCCAGATGGCGTCACCGGATACGTCGGTCAATGACGCGAGTGATGAAACAGTTTGCCGGCATGCCTCCATACCTAGCTCACCCGTCCCAGCATTTGCGTTACCTGCGTTGAGTAGCCAATAACGAACAGATGCAGTCGACGCTAAATGTGCTCTTAATACATGAACAGGCGCGGCGCAAAACTGGTTCGTGGTGGTGACACAGGCCCCAACAGTACCCTCGTCGAAAGCCATCAGCAGAAGATCATCTCGATCTTTGTTCTTGTAGACTGGGGCACGTACTGCTCCCAGCCGAACTCCATTGACGGGCAACCCACCGACTGACGATTTCATCTGATTCTCACGCGTCACACAGAAGCATGTGATGGCGCATTAACCAATGCGACCATGACATTGCTTATATTTCTTTCCACTTCCACATGGACAAGGCTCATTTCGCCCAACCTTGTGGCTCACTGCCGGCATCGGCCGCTCGGGTGCACCATCAGCAGACTCGTCATCTGCAGACGCAGCAGCGTCGTGCGTCGCCTGAGCTTGCGCCAATTGCTCAACCGCTTGCTGGCGACGCGCTTCTTCTTGCGCTTCGATTTCTTCTTTAGTTGGCACCTGGACAGCAGTCAATACGCGAACCGATTCCCGCTTAATTTGATCAAGCATGGACGTAAAGAGTTCAAACGCTTCGCGCTTATATTCCTGTTTTGGATTCTTTTGCGCATATCCACGGAGATGAATCCCCTGGCGCAAGTAATCCATCGCTGCTAAATGTTCTTTCCATTGATGATCGAGTACTTGAAGAAGAACCTGCTTCTCAAATCGGCGCATGGTGTCTTCACCAACAACACCAATCTTTTCATCATGACGGCGTACAGCCTCATCAATAATTTTCTCGAGAAGCGTTTCTTCGTATAAAGACTCATCTTCATCCAGCCATTCCTGAATTGGCATCTCAAGGCCGAACTGTGTCGTGAATTCTTCAGTCAGGCCTGGAACATCCCATTGCTCAATCAGGCTTTGTGGCGGAATGTATGAAGCAATCACCGATGTGAAAACATCTCGACGAATGGCAATAACAAGATCTGACAGATCATCAGCATCCATCAACTCATTACGCTGTGCGTATACTTGAGTCCGCTGATCATTCGCAACATCGTCATAATCCAGCAGTTGCTTCCGCATGTCGAAGTTACGACCTTCAACCTTCTTCTGCGCTTTTTCGATCGCGTTGGTGACCATTTTGTGTTCGATCGCTTCACCGCGCTTCATACCAAGACTTTGCATGATCGAGCGCATCTTTGGTGATGCGAAAATACGCATCAAATCATCTTCTAGTGACAAGAAGAAACGTGACGACCCAGGGTCACCCTGACGGCCAGAGCGTCCACGTAACTGGTTATCAATCCGACGTGATTCATGCCGTTCGGAGCCAACAATATGCAGACCACCAGCTTCCAATACTGCTTCGTGACGTGCCTGCCAATCCACTTTGATTGCTTCAACTTGCGCATCAGTTGGTGATTTTAATTCAGCAACTTCCGCCTGCCAGTTACCACCAAGCATGATATCGGTGCCTCGACCGGCCATATTGGTGGCAATCGTGACTGCACCGGGACGACCAGCTTCAGCAATGATCGTTGCTTCACGCTCGTGCTGTTTTGCGTTCAGAACGTTGTGTTGGATCCCTTCTTTATCTAAGAATTGTGACAAGAGTTCAGAGGCTTCCACCGATGCAGTACCGACAAGCACCGGGCGGCCTTTATCACGCTCAGCGATTACGTCAGCAACAATCGCCTCAAACTTTTCTTCCATCGTCATGTAAACCAAATCGTTATAATCGATTCGCTTCACAGGTACGTTGGTTGGGATGACAACAACATCCAAGCCGTAGA
>CAJXTO010000171.1 GCA_913061245.1 uncultured Oceanospirillales bacterium | reverse complement strand
TGAATGTATGACAACTCTTTAAGCTTCAGAGCACCTTCCATCGCAATTGGATTCATCGTCGAACGGCCTAAAAATAGTGTGTGCTGCTTATCGATAAACTGTTCAGACATACGTTTGATTTGCGGCTCAATAGCGAGAGCAGCCTCAAGGAGCGAGGGGAGCTGTTGCAATGTGGTAACAAATCCAGCCTCGTCGAAGTCATCAGCACCGCGGTTCTTGGCCATCAATCCAGATAGAAGCAACAAAACCGTAAGCTGAGTGGTAAACGCTTTTGTGCTAGCAACACCAATTTCCGGACCTGCCTCTGTGAGTAATGCAAGGTCAGTTTCACGAACGAGGCTCGAGGTCGCAACGTTACAAATTGCAAGCGTCGCCAACACGTGGGTCCGATCGATATGACGAAGCGCAGACAATACATCTGCAGTCTCACCAGATTGGGAGATCGCAATCCACAAGGTGTTGGGCAGTGTAACTACCTTGCGATACCGATATTCGCTGGCTATTTCGACTTGGCACGGCACGCCGACAAGATTTTCTATCCAATATTTAGCGACAAGGCCCGCATGATAACTCGTTCCACAGGCGACAATTTGTACCGCCTGTGCTCGCGCCAAAAGGGAATCACCATTTGGCCCCAATATGCCTTTAAGTATCCGATCTTTTCCTAATCGTCCTTGTAAGGTCGCAGAGACGGCTTCTGGCTGCTCATGGATCTCTTTTGCCATAAAATGGCGGTACTGTCCCTTAGATGCCTGTTCACTTGAAGCGGTTGCGCGCACGATCGGTCGACTTACAGACTGATGGTTCCCATCAAAAATTTCGAGTGTCTGTGACGTGAGCTTGGCTGAATCACCCTCGTCCAAAAAGATAAAACGATCGGTCACATGAAGGAGCGCAAGTTGGTCAGATCCAACAAAGTACTCACCATGCCCAACACCAATGACGAGGGGGCTTCCCTGACGTGCGACCCATAACACGCCCGGAGACTGCTCATCGATGATGGCAAGTGCGAAAGCGCCCTCTAACCGTTTAAGAGTCGCGGTAACAATCGTGTCGAAATCTCGATGCGTCTGACTTAAGTGATGAAGTAAGTGCGCAATGGTCTCTGTATCGGTATCAGAATCAAAAGCATAGCCTGCATCAGACAGTTCGCGCTTTAAGTCTTCGTAATTTTCGATAATACCGTTGTGAACCACGGCAAAGCGACCTGACTGGTGCGGATGAGCGTTTCTAACGCTCGGTACCCCGTGAGTAGCCCAACGGGTATGTGCGATTCCTTGAATTGCCCGAGAATCAGTGAGAAGCGCCTCAAGTTCAGCAACCTTTCCTTGGGCGCGCGTTCGTTCGATATGGCCATTGACCAAGGTTGCCACACCTGCTGAATCATAACCTCGATATTCGAGTCGTTTGAGACCCTCGACCAGGATTGATTGAACTGGACGCTCAGCGATTGCTCCGACAATGCCACACATGCATTAATCCTTGGTTTTCTTCGGCCTTTGATAGGCTGTGATATTAATCTGTTTGCTTCTTGCAAGGGCTAGGTTTTGCGGCTCAACATCGGTCGTGATGACCGATCCAGCTCCCGTTGTCACGCCATCGCCAAGTGTCACTGGGGCGATCAAGCTGGTATTTGAACCAATAAAAACATCATCACCAAGTGTCGTTTGATGCTTATGAGCGCCATCATAATTACATGTGATTGTGCCTGCGCCTACGTTAACGCGTTTGCCAATAATGGCGTCACCAACATAGGATAAATGGTTAATCTTGGATCCCTCACCGACTTTGGCATTTTTAGTTTCACAGAAATTACCAACATGGGTAGCATCTGAGAGTTCCGTGCCAGGTCTTAAACGAGCGAATGGACCGACTTGAGCATGCGTTCCAACCGATGCAGATTCAGCAACTGTATAAGGTTTGATCACGGTATCGTCACCGATAACGACATTTGTCAGGTACGAGCCAAATCCAATCTTCACATTGGATCCAATCGAGACAGGGGAATTCAAAGTGACGTTTGGCTCGATAGTCGTATCCGGTTGAATATGAATATCAGATCCATTGAGATACACCGATTCAGGATCCACTAATGTGACTCCTGCAGCCATCAGTGCATGTCGACGTTTGGTCTGCAGAAGTTGATTCATTTCAGCCAGTTGCGGTCGATCATTGACACCCATCGTCGCGGTGATGGCGCCTTCAACGCCATAGACCGCTCGTCCCGAGTTAACACTTAATTGAACGCAATCCGTCAGGTAATACTCATTTTGAGCGTTGTCATTCGTTAACAGTGGCAATAGTTCTTGGAAGAGAGGCGTAGGCGCTGCATAGATTCCACTGTTGATCTCAGAAATCGCACGCTCACTTTCCGAGGCATCCCGGTGTTCAACGATCGACACCACATTTCCTGTTGTATCACGGATGATCCGACCGTAACCGGTGGGATCAGTGACAACAGCAGTCAAGACAGCTAAACCGGATTCACCTGCAGCAAGTAACGGATCAATATCTTCTTCTGAAATTAAAGGGACATCGCCATACAACACCAGAGTTTGACCCTCTGACGTCAAGCCATCCATTGCGATTTGAAGCGCATGACCGGTCCCGAGTTGCTGATGCTGGTGAACAACTTCGGCTCCCTGTTCTAAAACGAAGGGGTCAACTTGATCAGATCCATGACCTGTGACAACACGGATTCGCCCACCGCGTTTCTGAACCAACGACTTTGCGACTGAAATTACGTGGCCAAGAAGTGGCTCACCTGCAAGCTCGTGGAGGACTTTAGGAAGAGAAGAGTGCATCCGGCTGCCTTTACCGGCAGCCAGAATGACAATATTAAGCACGGCGTTGGCGCA
>CAJXTO010000170.1 GCA_913061245.1 uncultured Oceanospirillales bacterium | reverse complement strand
GGCTAAGGATTAAAGACATGGCGAACAAGAAAATGTTGAAAGTGACGTTGGTGCGCAGCCCAATCCGTCAAAATCCTAAGCACAAGTTGTGTGTCCAGGGTCTTGGCCTGAAGCGTATGCATCAGACAGTCGAAGTTGAAGATACACCGAGCGTTCGTGGAATGATCAATAAGGTCAACTACCTCGTGCGCGTAGAGGGAGAAGCATAATGCGTTTAAATGGCTTATCTCCGGCCCCAGGTTCACGCACTGCGAAGAAGCGCGTCGGCCGTGGTATCGGTTCTGGTCTTGGTAAGACTGGTGGTCGTGGTCATAAAGGTCTGAAGTCACGTTCTGGTGGTTCAGTGAAGCCAGGATTTGAAGGCGGTCAAATGCCTTTGCAGCGTCGCCTGCCGAAGTTTGGTTTTACTTCGAGAAAGAGTCTCACTCGTGATGAAATTCGTTTGGCTGAACTGAACAAAATCCAAGGTGATGAAGTCACAATGGAAACATTGCGTCAGGCACGCCTGATCGGTGAAAACATCAAGGATGTGAAAATCATTCTTGCTGGTGAAATCACTCGCGCGATGACTGTGAAAGGCTTGAAGATCACTAAGGGTGCTCAAGCGGCAGTTGAAGCGGCTGGCGGCAAGGTCGAAGCGTAACTATGGCGACTCCAGGTGCATCAGGAGGCGGACTGACTGAGCTTTGGGCTCGTCTTCGCTTCGTTGTGATCGCGGTTGTAGTGTACCGAATCGGTGCGCACATCCCGGTTCCAGGTATCAATCCTGATCGACTCGCAGATTTGTTTGAACAGTCTCAAGGGACAATCCTGAGTCTGTTCAACATGTTTTCTGGCGGTGCGTTGGAGCGGATGTCGATTCTCGCACTTGGAATTATGCCTTACATCTCGGCGTCAATCGTGATGCAACTACTGACAGCAGTTGTTCCGTCACTTGAGGCGTTGAAGAAAGAAGGTGAGGCAGGGCGTCGTAAGATTACACAGTACACGCGGTATGGGACGGTGTTCCTGGCGACTGTGCAGTCGATCGGTGTCGCGATGGGGCTTGCAGGGCAGGGCGTTGCTTTTGCCAATGACTTCCATTTCCATTTTGTGGCCGTTGTTACTTTCGTTTCAGGATCTGTATTCCTGATGTGGCTTGGTGAGCAAGTGACAGAGAAGGGGATTGGTAATGGCATTAGCTTGCTGATTTTTGCCGGTATCGTTGCGGGTCTTCCCGGCGCAATCGGTCAATCTGCAGAAGCCGCTCGTCAAGGTGATTTGAATATCCTTGGATTGTTGGCTATTGCGATCATTGCTGTTGGTGTCGTTGCATTCGTCGTATTTATGGAGCGAGCACAGCGCCGCATTACCGTGAACTACGCGCGCCGGCAACAGGGAAATAAGGTCTATGCAGCTCAGCAATCGCATTTGCCGTTAAAGATCAACATGGCTGGTGTTATTCCACCGATCTTTGCATCGAGCTTATTGCTGTTCCCAGCATCGATTGGCCAGTGGTTTGGTCAGGGCGAAGGAATGGAATGGTTGCAAGACGTAAGTCTCGCGTTAGGCCCAGGACAGCCGTTGTATTACTTGTTGTTTACAGTGGGTATTGTGTTCTTCTGTTATTTCTACACTGCGTTGGTCTTCAACCCACGCGATGTGGCTGACAATTTGAAAAAGTC
Source organism: uncultured Oceanospirillales bacterium (assembly GCA_913061245.1). GTDB lineage: Bacteria > Pseudomonadota > Gammaproteobacteria > Pseudomonadales > Litorivicinaceae > HIMB30. The sequence continues at coordinate 1,217 of CAJXTO010000170.1, read as the reverse complement.
TGGTGCGTTCATTCCAGGGATTCGTCCGGGTGAGCAATCAGCAAACTACATCGACAAGGTGATGAGTCGTTTGACGTTTTGGGGTGCTGCGTATATCGCTGCAGTCTCTTTGCTCCCGCAGAGCTTAGTCGTCAGTTTCAACGCGCCATTCTATTTTGGCGGTACGTCACTTTTGATCGTAGTGGTCGTGGTCATGGACTTCATGGCGCAAGTGCAATCGCACTTAATGAGTCGTCAATATGAGTCTTTGATGAAGAAATCGAATTTGAAAGGGTATGGCTCGGGCGGCTTATTACGCTAAACGAGTATTGGGAGCTTTGAAATGAAAGTACGCGCATCAGTTAAAAAGATTTGCCGGAATTGTCGAATTATTCGTCGTAACGGCTCAGTACGTGTGATCTGTACAGATCCTCGTCACAAGCAGCGTCAAGGTTAATTAAAGAAAGGGGTTGAGATTTTCTGTTGAAATCAATAGAATTTCGCGCCTTGTAATTTTCGAGAGTCGGCTGGGCCGGTTCATGAATTTGGAGAGTTAGGAATGGCACGTATTGCCGGCGTTAACATCCCAGACAACAAGCACACAGTGATTTCACTGCAGTATGTTTTTGGGATTGGTCAAACTCGCGCGAAAGCGATCTGTAAAGCAACAGGTATCGAAGAGTCTGCCAAAGTGTCTTCGTTGTCTGAAGATCAGTTGGAAATGCTTCGTACTGAGGTTGGCAAGTTTGACGTAGAAGGTGACCTTCGTCGTGAAGTGTCAATGAATATCAAGCGTCTGATGGACCTCGGGTGTTTCCGTGGCATCCGTCATCGCCGCAGTCTGCCAGTTCGTGGACAGCGTACTAAGACAAACGCGCGGACTCGTAAGGGCCCACGTAAGCCGATTCGTAAGTAAGGAATTCTGATGGCGACACAGCGTAACGCTTCGCGTAAGAAGGTCAAAAAGCAGGTTGCTGAAGGCGTCGTGCATATCCACGCATCCTTCAACAACACGATTATCACCATTACTGACCGTCAGGGTAACGCTCTTTCATGGGCGACTGCTGGTGGATCAGGTTTCCGTGGTTCACGTAAATCGACTCCGTTTGCTGCGCAGGTAGCGAGCGAGCGTGCGGCTACTGCTGCTCAAGAGTTCGGATTGAAGTCTGTGGATGTGATGGTCAAAGGTCCTGGACCTGGACGCGAGAGTGCAGTTCGCGCTCTAAACGCTGTAGGCC
>CAJXTO010000169.1 GCA_913061245.1 uncultured Oceanospirillales bacterium | reverse complement strand
CGCTCAGAGACCATTGAGGCAAAGATATCCTGCTCAGGTAATGGTGGACCTTGGTTCACCACTGACAGTCGATAGAAACGTTTCTCACGCCCAACGATCACCATGATTTTTGATCCCGGGGTATGAAAATCAATCGCATTCCCTATGAGCTTCTCAAGCGCTTGTATAACTAGCTCAGGGCCACCGATCACCACATCCATCTGCCCTTCAATCAACACCTCAAAGGCAATATCAGGCCAGACCTCTTTAAGACCTTCGACCTGTCGCCTCACTAAGTCTTCGATAAAGAACCCTTCATGGTCGACTTCCTTGAGTGCTTGTTCTAAGCGACTCGCCTCTCTGAGACGCTTAAGAATGTCATCGAGACGATCAACACCATTGACCGCACGATCGAGGTATTTCACTTGCTCGTCATTTGCGGTCATGCGGGCATTATCAATCGAGGTTTTCACCACGGTAAGCGGCGTACGAAGCTCATGAGCTAATCGCGAGGCCATCGCCTCAAGGTAATGGTTGTATTCATTCAGTCGGACTAACACGGAACTGACACCGCGACTCAACTCACCGATTTCGTCATGGCTACGACTTGGCTGTATCAACTCAATAATGCGGCCGTCATGGCTGACACTGTTATCGAGCTGACGCTTAAGGTCACGGATCTTTGTCGCAAGGTAGGTTGCAAACAGCAATAACGAAATCCCTGTCACAAAGAACAAGCCAAAGGTGATGTAAACCACCTTCTGCAACGCCTTATCTTGCAGATACAAGATATCGTCGGTGGATTGCTCAACAAAGATGGTGCCACTAAAGACTTCCGCGCCACTGATATTGCGCTTGAGCGGAACGGCAACACTGGTGATGACGCGGTCTTGAATTAATGAACGTCGGCGCATGTAGTCATACCCGTCCTCTTCTGAGAAATCGAGCAAGTCATACGAGATCTTGGTTGAACTGCGATCGAACAGATATTGCGGTAGGTCATCTTCATGAAGCACAAACTGTAAAACCTGACGGATAACCCAAGACAATCCCGATACCTCTTCAGGACGGGTCTCAAACATTCGGTTCACATCCGCAATTCGCCAGCCTTGGTAGTCAAAGATACGAATACGCATTTTTTCACGGGCAAACTTTTCGGCGAGAGCTTCAAACTTGGGCACCGGCTGGATCAAACGACCAGACTCTATAGGATCGGTCGTACGAAGCTTTCGATTACCGGTTGTATGAACCCGAACACCAAAATTCGGCTTTATGCGGTAAGACGGCCAACTAACCTCTAATCGATACCCCGTTTCAGTCGGTTGCATTGCCCCAATGATGTTGTATTCCGCATGATCGTAGGTAAACGCATCAAGGTAGGCATTCCACACCGCGGGGCGAACAAAGCCAGGTCGGTTCTCAATGGCAAACTGGTACCGATCAGTGCCTAGCGAGACCACCACATAATCTCGCCCTTCAGACGTCTCTAGGGGCGTGGTCACAACATCGAGCAACATCAGTAAACGGTTATCGTTCTCACCAACAGCAATCGTGAACTCAAAATCGCTTCGGGGATCTTTGACTGTCATGTCGTGCTTTTCGAGCAATGCCCAGTCGTCATTAGAACCGTCGATCTCGATCTCACCCGGCCACTGGTGCAGGAACAAGTCTTTAGGTCGATGGGTACGATACTCAAAGTTGGATTCCAACAGAATTTGCTGGATCATTTTGCCCTGAGAGACCAAAGCAGATTTTTGCTGGTTCTCAAGAATGTTTTCCATCTCACTGACTAAGTAATAGCCAGACCATGGCACACCGAGCAAGGTCAGTGATACAAGCAACAGCTTGAACTTAAGGCTGTGAAAGACCTTTTTCCTCATGCGCTATCAGACGTCTTCCATCGATAGCCTGCACCGTAGACCGATTCAATTGAATCAAACTCAGCATCTACCGCGAGGAACTTTTTGCGTAATCGCTTGATGTGAGAGGTAATCGTCCCACCGTCCACATACGTATCTGCCGCTTTCATCAGTTGATCGCGGGATTTCACAAGGCCTGGGCGTTCAGCGAGTGAGTTGAGAATCCACATTTCAGTGACGGTAAGATCGAGATCCTTGCCTTGCCAATGCGCTTCAAGGCGATCCATATTCATTTTCAGTGCTGAGGTCTCAATCACCTCTTCATTAGTCGCACGGGCTTTCAAGGCGTCCATCCGACGGAATAACGCGGCAACACGTGCGAGCAATTGATGAAGACTGACATTTTTCGTCACATAGTCATCAGCGCCTAAACGCAAACCAGACACCTCATCAATATCACTGTCACGTGCGGTCAAAAAAATGATCGGCAGGGTCGCTGAACGAGAGCGTAATAATCGACACAAATCGAAACCACCATCTGGCTCATCGTTCAGTCCAATATCCAATATCGCCATATCAGGCAATTGGCCATTAAATGCTCGCTCAGCACTTGGTCGATCAGCGAACCCAACCACGTGGTATTTCTGTCGCGTCAGTAAGTCGATATAGTTTTCACGGATGTCTTTATCGTCCTCAACGATCACAATCGTTTTAGTCATAACGCACCCTTAGCTGATTCAATTTAAACGCCATATAAAGCGATGTAAGCCCACTTACCAGAAAAAGGGGTAACAGACTCTGGCTCATCGCATATTGCGTGCCACAGAAGCCCTCAGGCGGCGACTGGCTGAGTATCGCAACATACGAACTAACTGACACCACGCCAACAACAGAAAACATGATCAGCGCGAGTAAGGTCAGGTGCTTTTTCACAGAGCGTTCCCACAGAGGTATATTTCACTGAGACATTCTAAGTCCATTAATGGAGCGTCTCGAAAAAAGTCAGCGCTTTTCCATAATTTGACGACCAGCCCTCACCTTGCCGTA
>CAJXTO010000168.1 GCA_913061245.1 uncultured Oceanospirillales bacterium | reverse complement strand
ATACCTTTGTGTCAAAACCAACAACCTTGGCACAGTTTCAGGTTGCCGATAGTTGTGCAGCAATGTTTCAGGAATCTTCTATGATCAGCTGCACGCGAGCTATCAAACTGCCCGCGGCTGGCATCTTTGACGCCTGCAGGTCGGCCTCCATGTGATCTGGTACTCGTTACGTGTAGAAAGTTGCCCAAATCGAAGAAGTTCTTTTGAAAATGAAATTTACCCTTGATTTTGTTGCCTGCTATTTTGCAAGCTTTACACGCCGACAACAATACAACAGGGAAACAAAATGAACAAAAACGAATTCAGAGCTCTTCAAGAGTTAAGGTACAAGACGGGTCAAATCGACCGCCGTACGTTTGTGCGCTCTTTGCTTGCAACAAGCATCGCACTTCCAACAGCACTGTCCATCGCTAGCAGCGTTGAAGCCGCAACACCAAAGCGGGGTGGAACTTTTAGGTTAGGAATGCGCCACGGATCAACAACAGACAACTTAGATCCAGGCACGGCAGAAAATGGTATGGCGACCCATACAAATTATTGCTGGTCAAATCACTTAACTGAAGTGGGTAATGATGGAGCTTTGAGAGGAGAGTTAGCCGAGTCATATGAATCATCCGATGCAAAAACTTGGGTTTTTAATCTTCGAAAGGGTGTTGAATTCCATAATGGTAAAACCTTAACAGCCGAAGACGTAATCGCTACAATAGACTACCATAGAGGCGAAGATTCAAAATCTGCCGCAAAGGGTCTTCTGTCTTCAATTTCTTCAATTAAAGCTGATGGAGCTAATCGCGTTATCATTGAGCTCTCTGGGGCAAATGCGGACTTCCCATTTATCATGAGTGATTATCACCTCTCCATCATGCCGGTTGTAGACGGTGCATTAGCCGTAAATACCGGGATTGGAACTGGTGGATACATACTTGAAAACTTTGATCCTGGTGTAAGGCAAAAATTTAAGCGAAATCCAAATTATTGGAAGGCAGATGCGGCTCATTTTGATGAAGTCGAATTGATATCACTGATTGATGTGACTGCTCGACAGAATGCTGTTATGAATGGCGACGTAGACTTGATCGATGGTGCTGATCCAAAGACCGTAAATTTGTTAGCCCGCTCGCCAAATTTAGACATCTTAGAAGTAACTGGAACGTTGCATTACACATTCCCTATGCGTTTGAATGTAGCTCCATTTGACAACTATGACCTACGGATGGCACTTAAATACTCGTTGAAAAGACAGGAATTAGTTGACAAAATTTTGTTGGGCCATGGAGCCCTTGGAAATGATCATCCAATTTCAACCGCTAACCGATATCACAATTCATCTATGCCACAACGTGATTTTGATGCCGATAAAGCTGCTTTCCATTACAAGAAATCAGGTCACACTGGCGCTATCCAGCTTAGTACATCTGAAGCAGCATTTGCTGGTGCAGTAGATGCCGCACAATTGATTGCTGCTTCAGCAGCAGAAGCCGGCATTAACATCGAAGTCGTTCGAGAACCAAAGGATGGTTACTGGTCAAACGTATGGAACAAAAAAGGCTGGAGTGCATGTTACTGGGGCGGACGTCCAACGGAAGACTGGATGTTCTCGGCCGCTTACACAAACGACACTGAGTGGAATGATACAGCGTGGAAAGGCACGGATGCTTCAGCAAAGTTTAACGATTTAGTCATCCAAGCAAGATCCGAACTCGATGAAGCCAAACGAGGTGAAATGTATGCTGAATGTCAACGCCTGATCAGCGATGACGGAGGAACAATCTGCCCAATGTTTGCAAACTACATCATGGCCCACAGCAAAAAAGTAACTCATGGCCCTGATGTCGCCTCTAATTGGGAGTTAGATGGGCATAAAGCATCAGAGCGCTGGTGGTTCGCGTAAAATAAATTGATGATTAGCACCGCACAGGCCACCTGTGCGGTGCTTACTTATGAGGATTTAACCTTGCACCCAATAATTTTGACAGTGTTGCAACGACTTTTTCTGGGCGTTGTCACGCTTATTATCGTGTCAGTTATTATATTTGCAGCTATTGAAATGTTACCGGGCGATTTTGGTGAAGCAGTGCTCGGGCAGGCTGCAACAAAAGAAACGGTAGCAGCGTTTAGACGCGAACTTGGATTAGATCAGCCTGCCTATGTTAGATACTTCGAATGGATCGCTGGAGTTTTTCAAGGAGATCTGGGCACTTCCTTTTCCGGCAGAGCAGCTTCAGGTGTGGATAGATCAAGAGAAGTCGCAGAGCTAATAGCCCCACGATTGTGGAACACACTTTTCCTTGCGGGGATGACGGCGATCATCGCGGTTCCGCTTGCGCTATTTTTGGGCATTACAGCCGCGCTATATCGAAACACCTATTATGATAAGATTGTGAGCGCATCGACGCTTACAACCATTTCGTTTCCCGAATTCTTTGTCGCCTATATCCTGATCTTGCTTTTGACAGCCTTGTGGCCTGTGTTCCCATCGCTTGCCAATATTGATGTTAGCACACCGCTTGGCGAACGGATTTATCGCAGCGCATTGCCCGCCCTGACCCTCACACTGGTGATTGTGGCACACATGATGCGCATGACGCGTGCCGCGATCATCAACCTATTGGCCAATCCCTATATTCAAATGGCCCGCCTATCGGGTGCAACGCAGCGCGAAGTCATCCTAAAACACGCGCTACCTAACGCATGGGCCCCAATCGCCACGGTGATTGCATTTAACCTTGCCTATCTTGTCGTCGGGGTTGTCGTTGTTGAGGTGGTCTTTGTTTACCCAGGCGTCGGTCAGTTGATGGTGGATTCGGTGACAAGCCGTGACATTCCAGTTGTCCAAGCCTGTGCGCTGATCTTTGCGATCACCTACATCTTTTTGAACCTATTGGCCGATATCATCGGCATCATCACTA
>CAJXTO010000167.1 GCA_913061245.1 uncultured Oceanospirillales bacterium | reverse complement strand
CCTCACCGATGGTTTGGTCAGGGACCTGACGGTCTTCCATCTTTTGCTCAGTCGCTTTAACTGCTGTATCAGTCATCGTCGTTTCCATCCTAAAAAGTCCTTACCAACGGCGCTCAAGCTTCTTACGAAGCATGATAGCAGCTGCGTTCATCGTGATGAGGAAAGCCAAGAGTACAATAATCGCTGCACTGGTCTTCTGAATAAACATTCTTTCCGCAAAATCGGCCCACATGAAAATCTGTACCGGTAGAACAGTGCCTGGGTCTGTGACGCCCGTCGGAACATCTACGATGAAGGCAACCATACCAATCATCAGAAGTGGTGCCGTCTCACCCAAAGCCTGCGCCATACCAATAATCGTACCAGTCAACATACCTGGCATGGCCAGTGGAATGACGTGATGGAATATGGTCTGCATTTTCGATGCACCAACACCAAGCGCTGCATCACGAATACTCGGCGGAACCGCACGAATCGCAGCGCGTGACGAAATAATGATCGTTGGCAGTGTCATGAGTGCGAGAACGATACCGCCGACAAGTGGAATCGATCGCGGCATACCGAAGGTCACGATAAAAATGGCCAAGCCCATGATGCCGAATACCACTGACGGTACAGCTGCCAAGTTATTAATGTTGATTTCAATGATCTCTGTGATGCGATTCTTCGGCGCGATCTCTTCAAGATAGACCGCGGTCGCAACACCCAATGGGAATGCAATCACAACGCAAATGGCCAATGTCAAAATTGACCCAATCAAAGCGCCTTTGATACCAGCCATTTCAGCGTCACGAGACGCTGATCCAAAAAATAGATAATCACTCAATTCGTATGATACGCGCCCATCTGCTTCCAAACGATCAACATAAGCAATCACCTGGTCGTTGATTCGACGATCTGCTTCAGGCGTATTTCGGTCAATCATTCCTCGAAGGAATGTGTCGATGTCATCATCCAAAGCAAATTTCATCGAAATGGTTTGACCCATTTCAGATGGGTTATCTAGCACATAGCCCATGAGTCGCTGACTCGATCCTGAAGACAGAATACCGCGAGCGGCGCGCTTTTCTTTGCGGCCCTCAGGATTTCCAAGGGCAGCGTACAGACCATCTCTAATAACACTATCGAAATCACCGGAAGACAGCGACTCAGGCGTCATTAGCCCCTGTGGATCCAAACGCTCAGCATCAAGTGTGACATCAAAAGTCACGTAGTGCTGATGCATCCCTGGGATACCTTTCGACAAAATCCCAGTAAATAAGAGCACAAGAAATGCCAGTGCCGTGGTAATGGCTGCGATACCCCAGGCCCGGAACCGAGTTTCACTGGAGTTCCGCTTATTAAGCGAGGCTGCGACGCGATCAGCCGCCTCTTGTGGCGTCAAAACGCTATGTACTGTATCAGTCATACTGTTCCCTGTATTTCTTCACGATTTGCAGAGCGAAAAAGTTCAGCCCAAGCGTAATAATGATCAACATGAGTGAAAGCGCGAATGCAGAAAGCGTTTTCGCTGACTCGAATTCTTGGTCACCAACCAAGATCGTGACGATCTGGGATGTCACCGTAGTCACAGCATCGAGAGGGTTAAATGACAGATTGGCCGCCAATCCTGCGGCCATTACAACAATCATGGTTTCACCAACCGCACGAGATACCGCGAGGATGATTGCGGCAACGATCCCAGGAAGCGCTGCAGGCAGAACCACCTGTCGAACAGTCTCACTCTTTGTTGAGCCAAGCCCATAGGCCGCATCACGAAGGGCCTGAGGGACTGCGTTAATCACATCATCAGAAAGAGATGAGATGAATGGGATGATCATGACACCCATGACCAAACCCGCAGCCAACGCAGATTCCGATGCAACTTCCAAACCAAGTGATTCACCGACACCTTTCACGAAAGGCGCAACCGTCAATGCTGCGAAGAAGCCATATACAACTGTCGGAACACCAGCCAAAATCTCAAGTAACGGCTTGACGATTCCACGGACCCGCGGTGTCGCGTATTCCGCTAAATAAATTGCGCTAAACAATCCAACCGGAACAGCAACAACGAGGGCTACTGTTGAGATCAAGAACGTGCCGACGAACATGGGTAACATGCCGTAAGTTGCCGTTCCGCCGCCTGACCCTGCGCGCGCAGCACCTTCAAATTGGGGATTCCATTCCAAACCAAACAAGAAATCTTGTGGTGGAATGAGTTTAAAGAACCGAATCGATTCGAATAAAACCGACAGAACGATCCCAATAGTTGTGATAATCGCGACCGTGGAGCTTAGGATCAATGTCCAAAGAATGATCCGCTCAACACTATTCCGCGATCTAAATTCGGGGTTAATTTGACGATATGAAAAAAATCCGCCAAGCACGGATACCGCCAATACTACGACTGTGACAAGTTGATCGGATGTCGACTGCCAACGAATCCAGGCATCGCCTGCCGCTTGGATCCAAGGGTCAACTTGTCCGAAGCTAATTCCCTGAACAACGTTCATGACCTTAGCAAAAGCAATTTCTTGGTCCATCTTTCCGAGGGCCAAGATTTCTGGTGGATAAAAGTCACGAACCATTTGCTTGAACACAATGCCGTCAACTACTGACAGAATTACCAAAAGCAGTAGAGCGGGAATTGTCGCAACGAGACCAGTCCATGCGCCGTAATAATGAGGCAAAGAATGGAGTTTCACGTTTGCAGATGCGCGTTGCCCGATAATGGAACGCTGGCCTAGGTAGAAATAGGCAGCACCAATGATCAGAACGATAAGTGCAAGACTTGAGATGGACACGTTCGTTTTTCCTCCGATGAAAAGAAAGTCGGCAGAGCAATCCACCGACTTTCCACGATCAACACAATGTGCTGATTACTTAAGATCTGCAGCTACGAGAACTGGAAGATCTTTCATGCGCGCAGCCATTTCGTCACGCTCTGACTGTGGCATAGGGATCATACCAGCGTCAGCAAGAATGCCGTCGTCGCCCCAATGCTTAGTCCACT
>CAJXTO010000166.1 GCA_913061245.1 uncultured Oceanospirillales bacterium | reverse complement strand
ATTACTTCCATTTATTCATCCTCATCTTCTGGAGGTTCTTGACGAGCGCGGGTTCGAAAATCCACATACGCGTCAATGACCGCCAATAACGCCAACAACAATAAGAGGTATGGCGTAAAAAATACCAATGCTGTGTAGAACATGATGATGAGTCCTCTCGACTCTCTCATGCTCGTCAGCCCATGCACCAATGCAATGCCGGCAAACATCAAAGGCAACGCACCAACCGGAGAAAACCGGAGCATCCACGGATCAATCAAAAAACCCGTAGCTGCCAGGACCAGACACCCAACTGCAAACACCGGCGGCAGCATGACCGCTTCAAACTCAGCTTTAAATCCACCTGGATTGTAAGCTTGAGCTTGCAAAGCCCGCGCAAATGTCAGTGCAAATAAAGCACTTACCATGTGCACAAAACTCAGTGCGCCAACAGAAAGTGATGCCATCCATGCATCCACTGTGGCCCCATCCACTCCAAGAGCGGTGAGTTGCGCCGGTGGAGCGATCACTTCTTTGATCGCCACAACCAAGCCCTTCAGCGTCTCTTCATAGAGCGCGCCAACTAAGAACACCAAAACTAGCGATAGACCCAGTCCTACCATGAGAACTGCAAGCCAGCTTAGTGTTCGATGAAGTACAGCTGCCAAAACAACCGTAATCACCAATACCAGCAACATGGCTGAGTCACCGAATCCGAATGCCATCACTGATGCAACAAGCATCGGGACTGCGGTCACCATTAGAGACTTATCGAGGCCTCGACGAAGTGCGTATAACGCAACAACCGAAGCACCCGCCCATGACAGTAGCGGTAAAAACAACAGCAATGATGCGATCAATGCTGCTCGCCACTCAGACGCCATTAAATAATGCGCCAGCCGTGCCATGGGATCCCCTGTTAATTAGATATCGTGCGAATCCGTATATGGAAGCAATGCCAAATAACGCGCGCGCTTAATCGCAGTAGCGAGCTGACGCTGGTACTTCGCACTTGTTCCGGTAATACGTGAAGGTACGATTTTACCAGTCTCGGTAATGTACTGCTTCAGTGTATCCAGATCCTTGTAGTCAATTTCTGTGACATTTTCAGCCGAGAAACGACAGAATTTACGACGACGGAAAAAACGTGACATATCTCTCTTCCTTACTCTTCAGTTGCTTCTTCAGCATCAACAACATCATCGATGTCGCCAGCTTCTACATCTTCAACGTCAGCATCATCTGATTGCTCAGCATCACGATCACGGCGACGCTCTGAGCGGTCACGATCCTGACGGCTTTCAGCAGCTTTAATTGGAGAGATTTCTGTGACAGCGTCTTTCCGCTTGATAACCATGTTACGTAACACAGCATCGTTAAAACGGAAGGTTGTTGTCAGTTCATCAAGAACTTCAACAGAACATTCGATATTCCAAAGAATATAGTGTGCTTTGTGCAGATCATTGATCGAGTAAGCCAACTGGCGACGACCCCAATCTTCAAAGCGATGGACAGATCCACCACCTTCAGTCACGGCATTTGTGTACCGCTCCATCATGGCTGGAACCTGCTCTGACTGATCCGGATGGAACAGCAAAACGATTTCGTAATGGTTCATTGTGACTCCTTACGGGTTTCACCACTCGGCCCATCCGAATGGCAAGGAGACCATCTGTTAGACAGACAGTAGGGCGCGGGAGTCTAGTCGACCCTGCACCCTATTGCAATGGTTAGTATTTCTTAGCTGTCGAGATCGTAACGATCGTCGCCGTCTTCGTCTTCCATACCAGCAGCAGGAATCTTCACATTGCGAGCAGGAACAACAGTCGAGATCGCATGCTTATAAACCATTTGGCTGACAGTGTTCTTTAAAAGAACAACGAATTGATCGAATGATTCGATTTGACCCTGGAGCTTGATTCCGTTGACCAAAAAGATCGAAACAGGAACGCGTTCCTTGCGCAAGATATTCAAGAAAGGGTCTTGTAGCGAGTGCCCTTTTGACATAGTTACCTCCCGATACCGGACGGTCGTGGGACCAATCATCCTCTGCGGTCCCTAAGTTTGGGCATTTCTGCCCACGACGGTCTATGTATGCGTTTTTGTTGTTTATAGAAGGCAGCCTGTGCTGCCCCTGCACACTAGTCTACACCAAAAGGCGTAGAAATCACGATCGTTTGTTCGCGGTCAGGGCCGGTACTGACGATGTCTATCGGCGCACCAACCAACTCACCCAATCGATAAACATATTCTTTCGCGGCCTGAGGCATTTCGTCAAGCGAGGTTGTGCCAAAAGTTGTCTCACTCCAACCAGGCATCGTCTCGTAGATTGGCTTGGCCTCACAGAAATCATCACCGCTCGGCAAATAATCCACCACCTCACCGTTTGGAAGCTCATAAGCAACACACATTTTGACTTCGTCCAAACCATCAAGAACATCAAGCTTGGTGAGACAAATACCGCTGATTGAGTTCACTTCGATGGCGTGACGAACTGCAACCGCATCAAACCAACCACAGCGACGACCACGACCCGTGGTGGTTCCGACTTCTTGTCCTTTGACAGCCAAATGCTCACCAACAGAATCAAAAAGCTCAGTTGGCATCGGACCTGAACCAACGCGCGTTGCATAGGCTTTGGTAATTCCCAAAATTGCGTCGATATAACGCGGCCCAAGACCTGACCCTGTCGCAACGCCGCCTGCGGTGGTATTCGAGCTTGTCACGAATGGATAGGTCCCGTGATCGATATCAAGGAGACTACCTTGAGCACCTTCGAACAGCATAATCTTGCCGTCACGGCGGCTACGATGCACAAGATCGACAGTGTCACAGACAGCAGATTTGAAGTAGTTCACTGCATCCAAAGTCTCTTCGATCATCGCCTCAACATCGACAGGCTCTGCTTGGTAAAGATTGGTCAAAATGAAGTTGTGATACTCCATGAGTTCACGCACTTTCTCAGCAAACCGGACAGGATCCATCGCATCGGCTACACGCAGACCGCGGCGTGATACTTTGTCTTCATA
>CAJXTO010000165.1 GCA_913061245.1 uncultured Oceanospirillales bacterium | reverse complement strand
GGCTGATGTCATCAGCCGCGAACCAGGATCAGGGACGAGGCAAGCAATCGAAAGACGTTTGGCAGAAGAGGGGCTTAAACTCAATCCACATATGGAGTTCGAAGACAGTGAAGCAATCAAGCTCGCAGCGCTCTCAGGTCTTGGTATTGCCTACTTACCAGTACATTCGATGCGTTTAGAGCTGTCTGCGCGAGAGCTGGTTATCCTAAATGTAGATGGTTTCCCTCTCAAACGGCGATGGTATGCGATGCACCACAAAGCAAAGCATTTATCATTGGTCGCAGAACAGTTTCTTGCATATCTGCATGAGACACGAGAAGACTCAATCACTTCGCTCGTTGAGCATCGTTAAATCGCCAGCAATACAGGGCGAAATACGATCGAAAGGGTGCAGATTTTTGAATCAACTCATTTCGATCGATGCCTGCATCAGCAGCAAAAATCTCACTAATTCTTCTAAGAATCAGGTCGTTATCGCTCCATTGATCAGTGCTTTGCAAAACAAACAACTCCCACATCGCAACTGACCATGGCCCAAGCCCCCATATTGCAAGTAACGCTTCTCGGCGTTTGAATTCAGGTCTTGTAGCGATTTCTGCAATCCAGGCATCCCCGAGATGCATCAACTCGTTAAGCGTTCGCCGTTTTGATGCAGAAAGACCAGTATCTGAGGTTTCTGGATCCCTGAGTGCATCTATAAGAGCTGATCTATCCTGGTACCGTAGTGATAGACGCTCCCAGATAGACTGTGCAGCTTGATTTGACAGTTGTTGACCAACCACGATTCGAGCCAGGCCAAGCAAGTAATCTTCGCCATAACGGCCCGGAATCTCAATTGGGCCGGTCGATTCAACAAATTCCGATAGCTTTTTCGATCCGAGCTTGGTTATATGGCTGTAAGCGTTTTGCGCTGATTCAGAGAAAATCATAAAGAAAAAAGGAATCCCAATAATGGTCCGTATGATCGCATTAATTCGAGTGAAGAATCTGTCTGACTTTAATAGTTATCGAGAACAAGTTCCTGCAACCTTGGAGCCATATGGTGGCGAGATTCGATTTCGAGCCGAAAAACCAATGACCCTCGATGATGAGAATGGTTTGGGTGATTTTTCACAGGTCGCGCTGTTTTGGTTTCCAACGGCTGATGCAATGACAGACTGGTATGAGTCAGACGCTTATCATGATTTGCTTGAGTTAAGAGCAAGTGCTGGTAACTTCACAATTATTGGTGTTGATCCTGATTCGAATTGCGCATAATCATTATTATGTTAAATAGTAGTTTTGGTTCTGAATATGAACCGCATAGAGGGAGTCCCTACTCATGCAGGTAAATCGGTATTTTGATGATCAGGTAGTATCACTGGGTTTTGATAATTCCAATGGGAAAAGCTCTGTTGGTGTCATGGCACCAGGATCATATGAATTTTCAACCTCTCAAAATGAGCGAATGGTGGTGATCAGTGGTGCTCTTGTAGTACAACGTCAATCTGATCCAGAGCCAATTCTGTATTCCGATGGAGAGGAGTTCCATGTACCGAGAGATCAAAGCTTTAGTGTCGAGGTTACTGAGCCGACGGCATATCTCTGCGAGTACAGCTGATAAACACCCTTCCCAAGCGACTACTCAGGGATTCTGCGAGCATCTTGTTGAGGTACAAGGTCTTCATGTCTTTGTTCGGACTCTTGGCGATCCGGCAAACAAAGCCGTCATCTGTTGGCATGGTTTTGCAAGGAACGGCTCTGATTTCCTGACACTCGCACGCGCTCTTGCTCCTTCTTATTTTGTGATTTGTCCCGACACACCTGGTCGAGGATACAGTGATTGGATTGATGCAAATCGCTACGATTTCTCGTTATATCAATCTCTTGCAGTCGGTTTGCTAAAAGAGTTTAACGTTGCTGGCCGTGCTCATTGGGTAGGCACGAGTATGGGTGGTGCGCTTGGAATGATGATGGCCTCCAACCCGAAAACACGCCGTTTAATTGATCGGTTGGTTATCAATGATATTGGCCCCGAAGTTCCGCAAGATGCTATTGAGCGGATACGTGAATACGCATCAGAGCCTCAATATTTCTCATCTCTCGAAGAAGCTCGCACTTATTTTGAGCAAATCTATGCGCCCTTTGGTTATCTTTCTAATGAAGAGTGGGATTTGTTGGTCACGCATTCACTACGCAGGCTTGATGACGGCCGTCTAACGCAGCACTACGACCCTCAGATTTTGAAGCAGTTTGGCGGCGTTCAAAATCCAACGCTGGCATGGGCCATGTTTTCTTCAATTACGTGCAGAATGCTTCTAATACGGGGGATGGATTCGGATATTTTGCCGGCCTCAATCGCCGACCGTATGGTGAATAGCGCGTTACGAGTCGAGCGGCTTGATATTCCGAATACGGGACATGCACCCTTCCTGAATACCCCAGAGCAAATTGCTGAAATACGCTCATTTTTGACAGATTAAGCCGGCTAGCTATCACTTGCCTTAATGCGCACAATAAAATCCGCATCGGGTGTTACTAAGGCATCAGATATCGCCCAATCGCCAACAGCATACCCCCCTTCTTCCATCGTTTGGCTGTGACCGACGAGCAATGGATGCCATTGAGGTAACGGCTGTCCCTCATGAATTCTTCGATAGGCACAGCTGTCTGGTAGCCAACGATAGTACTCTGGATCGAGATCACGGACGTTGAGGCAGTCCTCAACCAAATCGGTCCGTTTTTCATAGACCTCGCACTGGCGAGTTGCGTCTAGATAACGACATTTCACGCAAGTAAACTCGACTTCTAATGTCTCAATATCCTCAAGTTTATGCAGGCAACATAAGCCACAGCCGTCGCATAATGACTCCCATTCGGAATCAGTCATTTCAGCGAGCGTCTTTTCTTCCCAAAAAGCCATAACACACGGGGCCTCAGCATGGTTTCTACGGATCGTTTATGACACAATTCTTGCTTTATTGTCGATCTTTGGAGAACGTCACGCGATGATTCCGCGCCTTGACCACCG
>CAJXTO010000164.1 GCA_913061245.1 uncultured Oceanospirillales bacterium | reverse complement strand
TTAAGTAACACCAGACCGCTGCTCTGCAGCGGTTTTTTTTATGGTGCCGGTGGCCAGACTCGAACTGGCACGAGGTTTCCCTCTCCGGATTTTAAGTCCGGTATGTCTACCAATTCCATCACACCGGCGTGCGACCCTTGGTCAGTGAAGGGACGGAATTATACAGTCTTCCACTGGATTTAAAAGCGATCAGTTCGAACTGTTTGCTTGGACTCGAGCGACATCGGAGCCTAGACCCAAATCGATCGCTGTAAGGCCCATGCTAATTCCGGTATTAGTCGCAACATCCGCGAGAATACGTTGATTACTCAAGGGAGCGTAACCGCAAGCCTCTCGCATCTGAGATGCATTCTTTCGGTCCGCATAATCAAGCGCCGCGTTAGCGCCTAACAAGGCCGGAATTAAGCCAGCTGAAGCGACCGTTAAGACTGGTGTGGCGATCATGCGCCCCCACTTCAGTTCGTCATGCGACGACGCAGTCTCAACAGCCTCTGAGCATGATTCACCAGATACAGCGATCTGTTCGGGAGCCATATCGCGAGCCGTTTGGTGACTGACGCTTGAACACCCAGATACCGTGAGCACTGAAGCCAAAATGATCGTCGGAAGCCTATGCATATCGATTCCATTCGATTTCGAGAGCCCGTTTATAACACTGATTCCATGTCATGAGATAGGTTTAGTCAGTTTCAGTCGTCGATGGACTCAAATGCGGCCACGCAGCTTTGAGGTAGGTACCCATGGACCATAACGTTAAAAGCGCCGCGATCACCAAAATCCACAAACCAGGGTGCAAGAGCGTTTCGTCTACAGGGAGCGCGAGACAAACCGTAATTGCGAGCATCTGTGTCGCAGTTTTCACTTTCCCAAGCCAGCTCACTGCAACATGAGCCCGTTGCCCAATTTCAGACATCCACTCACGCAAAGCACTGACGACAATTTCACGACCGATAATGACGATCGCTGACAGGGTAACCAGCACCGAATCAAATGCATCGACCAATAAAACTAAAGCTGCTGCCACCATCAGTTTGTCAGCAACTGGATCAAGAAATGCTCCGAACGCAGATTCTTGCTTCCACCGACGCGCAAGCCAACCATCAAGCCAATCAGTAAACGCTGCGATAACAAAGATCAGCGCAGATAGCTCTCCTGCATATTGCGACGGAATAAACCACGCAAGAACCAGCACAGGAATGAGGACGACACGCAGCAGTGTTAAAAAATTCGGTAAGTTCACTCAGATCTCTCAGTCATTGTGCAACGCAGAGTACACCAATTCCGCCGTTTGTTGACTCATTCCTGTCACCTTTGCGATATCAGAAATACTCGCTCGCGCCAGTTCTCTCATCCCACCAAAGTGCCTTAACAGCGATTGCCGCCTCTTCGGACCTACGCCAGGAATCCCCTCGAGCGGACTTTGCGATCGCGCTTTTCCTCGGGCCTGACGGTGCTTTGTGATTGCGAAACGGTGCGCTTCATCGCGAATGTGCTGAATCAAATGTAACGCGGGTGCTGATGCCGGCAGCGTTAGCTCGTCTCCGGTATCAGCACGATGCAATATCTCAAAGCCTGCTTTCCGAGAAGGCCCTTTAGACACCCCAAGTACAAACACATCATGTACGCCAAGCTCATTCAAAATGGCAATTGCCTCAGACAACTGGCCTTTACCGCCATCAATCACCAATACATCTGGCAAAGGGACCTCTCCAGACTTTACTCTGCGATACCGCCGGGTCAGCGCCTGACGCATCGCGGCATAATCATCACCTGCTTTCACATCGGTAATATTAAAAATCCGATAATCGCTTTTCAGCGGTCCAGAAGAATCAAATACGACGCAACTCGCGACAGTTGCCTCGCCTGATGTGTGACTGATGTCAAAGCATTCAATACGTTCTGGTGCATCACACTGAAATCGCTCGGCGAAGTCCGTTAGCCGCTTGGCCTGACCATCTCGAGTGGAAAGACGAAGCGCCAGGGACTCTTCAGCGTTTGTCTTAGCTAAATCCAAAAATTGCTGCCGCACCCCGCGAACAGCGTGAGCGATTCTGACTTTTCTACCACACGCCTGACTGAGTGCCTCAGAGACCAAATTGGCCTCATTGATTTGATGGGAACAAATCAATTCTGGAGGTATCGCCCGAGCGGAAGACAAATAATACTGCGGAATAAAGGCATCCAAAATCTCTTCAGGTGACTCCAGAAGACCTGCGTCTGGAAACTGACTATTTACTCCCAGAACTCGACCACCACGCACACTCAAAATGGCGACACAAATCCCACCGCTTTGCTGAAAAACAGCAATCGCATCCAGATCAGCCGAATCACTTTCCATCACTTGCTCCGCTTGCACACGCCGCACACGTGAGATCGTGTTGCGATAGCGGGCAGCCTTCTCAAACTCAAGCGATTGGCTCGCCTCATCCATTCTAGACTCGAGCGATGCAATCAATTCACCACTTCGCCCCTCAAGAAAAAGGCGCGTATCGTCAAGGTCTTCTGCATAGTCAGATTGACTGACAAAACCGACACAAGGCGCACTACAGCGACCAATTTGATATTGCAGACATGGACGACTTCGATTTTGAAAAACACTCTCTTCACATTGCCGAATTTGAAACGTCTTCTGGATCAGGTTCAGCGTTGATTTGACTGCGCCAGCCGATGGAAATGGACCAAAGGTTTTACCAGTGCTCTGACGATTACCACGGCGATAATAAAGCCCTGGATAAGAGTGCTCGGTATTCATGTAAATGTAGGGATAGGACTTATCGTCTCGTAACAAAATGTTATAAGGCGGCCTTGAGTCCTTAATTAGATTTTGCTCGAGCAACAAGGCCTCAACCTCGTTACGGGTGATCGTAATGTCGATATGAGCAATCTTGGCAACCATCGCCATCGTTTTCGATGCAAGTCCGCTGCCACGAAAATAACTCGACACGCGAGCCTTCAAGTTTTTCGCTTTCCCGACATACAAGATCGTCCCATCGGCATCTTTCATTTGATAAACGCCTGGGCGGACAGTCAGGTTTTTTAA
>CAJXTO010000163.1 GCA_913061245.1 uncultured Oceanospirillales bacterium | reverse complement strand
ACTCAAACTGCTGATCTGTCTGAGCCGCAACCCGGCGATCGTGAGTCACAATAACGAGACTCGTTTCAGTCGCTTTCGATACATCAACAAGCATCGACAAGACCTGATCTGCCGTCGCCTCATCGAGGTTGCCTGTTGGTTCATCCATCAATAACACCTTTGGATTACCAGCAAGCGCACGAGCAATTGCAACACGCTGACGTTCGCCACCTGACAACTAAACGGTTCTGGCGCCAACCCGATGCTCGAGACCAACTTGTTCAAGAAGCCGATGAGCTAAGCGCGTGGAGGCAGCAACAGATTGACCACTGAGCATCGCTGGAAGCATGACATTCTCTTCGGCAGAAAACTCCGGCAACAGGTGATGAAACTGATACACCACACCAATCGTTTGACGACGCAATGCAACGCGTTTGGCATCACTCAATCGTGTGATATCTGTGCCTTGCCAAACGACAGATCCCTGCTCAGGCAATAGTAGACCGGCTAAGATATTCATCAGCGTACTTTTACCAGAACCACTTCGTCCTAGAAGAGCCAAACGTTGTCCTGGCAATACAGAAAAATTCACATTCTCAAGAACCGAAACCAGGTTCTCGCCTTCGCCGTAGGCAAAACTGACATTTTGAAGTTCTAACAATGAACTATCGCTCATGGTTCAAAACCTCCGCAGGAATAATCCGGCTTGCCTTTAATGCGGGGTAGAGCGTTGCAATCAACGACAGTCCGATACTTAGAGCCGTCACCAACCCGACATCTGACCAGCGAAGCTCAGAAGGCAAATCAGAAATAAAGTAGGCGCTCGGATTAAAAAGATAAAACCCAAACACGGATTCCAAGAATGCCAAGATTTCAGTGATCGATAGTGCAAGTGGCACACCCAAGATCACACCGAAGACAGTGCCGACGACGCCAACAAGTGTTCCTTGTACAACAAACACACCCATGACACCTGCAGGGGACAGTCCGATCGTTTTGAGGATCGCAATATCAGCACGTTTATCTGTCACCACCATGACCAGGGTTGAGACGATATTGAAGGCAGCAACAGCGATGATCAGAGTGAGCAACAACGCGATCATGGTTTTCTCAAGTTGAATCGCCTCGAATAGATTGCCTTGCGTTCGCGTCCAGTCTTGGTAACGAATGGGTAAGCCTAGTGACGTGCTCACTTCCTGAGCGATTGGACGAATCAGTTGCGGTGCATCGAACAGGTTATCAAACTCAAGCCGAAGTGCTGCAACACCCTCACCCAACTTAAACAGTCGTGCTGCATCAGATAGCTCAACAAAGGCCAGTTGGTTATCTAATTGTGCGCCAACCTCAAAAATACCCGCCACCTGAAGTCGCTTCATACGCGGTGTTACCCCCGCGAGACTGAGAGTCGCCTCCGGAATCAGAAGTGTCACCTGATCACCTGGGATTACACCGAGATTCGCAGCAACACCTGAACCCAAAATAATCGAAAATCGCCGAGCATTCAGATCTGTAAATTCGCCTTGAGTCATATGCCCAGGAAGAATCGAGACTTGAGACTCTTTTTCAGGATCGACACCAAGAACAGCCACTGACACGGTCCGCCCGTTCGCGACCAACAGACCTTCACCCTGATTTAGGGGCGCAACGCCGACAATAGATCGATTGCTCAGCAATTTCTCCGCAATCGGATCCAGGTCTGTTCGTGCATCTTCAAACTCAAGTAATGCGTGCGGCACAGTACCTAGGATACGGGTACGCAATTCACGATCGAATCCATTGAGTACTGACAGTACAAGAATGAGAACGGCAACACCTAAAGTTAAACCAGCCATTGAGACAGCGGATATGAACGAAATAAAATGGTTTCGACGCTTAGCGCGGGTGTACCGAAGACCAATACAAATAGATAACGGATTGAACATAACGCAAGTGTAACTGGCTTCATGCTACAGTTTCTAAAACTTTGAAGGATTTTTCATGAACGCACTGATTTTGGCCGTTGCCGCTCTCCTTTTCAGCCGCCTTGTTGCATCTGATCGTATTGAGCCATATCGCCTGCAAGTCATTAGCGCGATCGAAAAAGCGACAGATGCATTGCCAAATACCTTACGCCTTCCTGTGATCGTCGGCGGCTCGGTTACGATTGGCGCCATCATCGCCTACATGCCATTGATAGGTGCCGTGGTGACATTTTGTGCACTGGTACTGATCATTGAGTACGGTCGAGTCACGGAAGACTCAAAAGCAATTTTGACTGAGCTGCGAAGCGGGTCGTTTTCTCAGGCACAAATCAAACTCAGTGAATTTTCAGGAACCGATGCAAGCCAACTCGATGAAAACGGCGTTGCACGCATTACAGTTGAGTCGCAGGTTTTAAAGCTCGCACAAAAAGTATTTATTCCTCTTGCCTGGTTTGCTCTTGGTGGTCTCCCGGGAATTCTTCTTTACTGGACATCAACTGTGATCGCACAGCGACATGGCTCAGGCGAGACCTCCGAACGCTGGGTATCGCTCTTAAACTGGGTACCAGTACGTTTGATGGCTTTAACACTCGGATTCATGGGAGACCGTGAGCGATCGCGTGCGATATGGACGCGCCAAGCGAATGACTTCTCTGATCCAGAAGCGGGCGTGTTAATTGCTGCCACAGCTGGAGCACTCAGAGTCAAACTCGGTGGGTCCCGTTGCGTACAAGGCCTCATCAAACAGGAGCCATTGGTTGGCGATGGTGATGATGCAGCTCGCTATCACATTGAAGAAACGCAATCTCTCGCTGAAAGATCACTGCTTCTTTGGGCTGTTGCCGCACTCGTTATTACTGCTATTTAGCCAAAAGACGAGTTGCATCTAAGACCTCGACCTCTATACTCCCGCCCTTCTCGTTAGGTGGCCGAGCGATCGGCATAACAGGGAATTCGGTAAGGCCTAGCCAAGTCCGAAGCTGCCCCCGCAACGGTATGTTCAGTCCTGAATCCTCACGAATACCACTGTCATGATTGATGGGAAGGTGTGTGTGATTCGACAAATGGAATTGTCCTGAACAAGCCCGGAGACCTACCTAGCGTGTCACGAACTTAAGGCGTGCGGTGGGC
>CAJXTO010000162.1 GCA_913061245.1 uncultured Oceanospirillales bacterium | reverse complement strand
CGATGGTTTCCTCGGCAATCTCTGGGACTTCGATTTGGAAGAGTTCGCTCGAGAGTTCGGGTGAATTACGAGACAAGATCAATTGCGGACCACGACCCTCGGTACGGATCTCCTGTAAGATCGCGCGGACTCGATCGTTGACTCGAAAAATTTCGCGGCCAATCAAATTCTCACGTGGCATCAGTGCTTCGGCGGCACCTCCCAAATCCACAATCACCGAATCGCGCGTTACTTTTTTGACTGTTCCGTTAATCAGGCTCAACAGTCGACTTTCATAATCAGCAACAACTTTTTCGCGTTCAGCTTCACGAACTTTTTGAACGATGACTTGTTTCGCGGTCTGTGCCTCGATACGACCGAAATCGACCGACTCAACTTCAATTTCGTATTCATCACCGACTTGAAGTCCGGTATCAATTTCAGCGGCTTCTTCAGTGGTCAGCTCTGAACCTAAGATAGCTAGATGGTCATCTGGTACGACAACCCAGCGACGAAACGTGTCGTAATCCCCGGTTGCACGATCAATCGCAACACGAATATCTGCCTCTTCATCTTCATAACGCTTGCGCGTCGCTGTTGCCAACGCCTGCTCAATTGCTTCAAATACGATCCCTTTTGGAATCCCCTTTTCATTTGAAAAGAGTTCAACTACTTGAAGGATTTCCTTACTTCCCATCTTTGCTTCCGCCTACCTGTGTGACATCAGTCACCACCAATTGACCTCGTTCTATATGCTCTGCTGGGAATTCATATTCTGTATCCCCGGTTTGCAAAAGCACTGCTTGATTCTCGACACCAGCGATGACGCCAGAGTAATTTTTCCTGCCCTCAAAGGGGACTTTAAGTTTGAGCTTGATTTGAAAACCAATAAATCGCTCAAAATGCTCAAGCCGATATAACACACGCTCGATTCCTGGCGATGACACCTCAAGGGTGTATCGCTCAGGGAGTGGGTCTTCAACATCTAGAATACGCGAGACCTGACGACTCACGGCCTCGCAATCATCAACCGTCACTGGACGATTGGGATGGTCGATCACCAGGCGTAAGGTCGACCGGTTTGCTCTGCCAATAATTTCAATCGCCCACAACTCCAGGTCAAGCGCAGTAACACTTGGTCCGAGAAGCTCTGTCAGTTGCTGTTGCTTCGGTGTCATTTCCAACCGCCAAAAACAAAAAAACCCCTAATGGGGTTCACGGCCTGCGTATTCTCTTCTCACAGCACTTGGCGAAACGCAAATTCAGCCAAGGCCCCCTCGTAAAAAGTGGCAATAGTATGAAGGAGAGGTCTAACTAAATCAATGTCTACGCATGAACAGATCGATCAACAGTGCACCGCTCACCAGCAGGGCACAATAAATTACGTAGTACCTTGTCGGATTTCTCAATCAAACCATTGGGAGCATCGGGTGTTGGATATGGACGAAACGTCCACACTTTTGCGTCTTTCAAAAAGCGAACGATACCAACAGGAGTGCCAAGCCGAAATACCTCAAAGCTGCGTCGCCCGAGTCGTTTAATTGTCAGCATGGTGGTTATCTCCTTGTTTTCGTTTTTGTGAGCTTTACCTTAGGCGGGCTGACTTATTTTTTCAAACCAGTTTGGTCTAAGGCTGTTTCGCATGCGCAACAGTATTATCGCGATCTACCCCAGATGATCGATGATGACCGAGAGCCATAGAACAGATGCCAGAATCAGGGCAACAAATACTGCAGCAGACCCTAAATCTTTTGCGCGCCCGGACAGCTTATGCGGTTCATCGCCAATACGATCCACCACAGCTTCAATTCCAGAGTTAAGAAGCTCAACAATGACGACGAGCAATAGAGATGAAATGAGCATTCCAATTTCAACGGGGTCGCGACCAAGCCAGAATGCGAAAGGAATGAGTGCAACTGTTAGAACAACTTCCTGACGAAATGCGGACTCATACTTCCAGGCAGCCCTAAATCCTTTCGCGGAATAGCCTGCTGCTTTAATGATACGCGTCAGACCCTGATAGCCAGGCTTCGCCATGAAAATCTCCATTCGATTTCAAGAGATCATAGGATACAGATCATTCATGCGAATGGGGAAAGAGAAAGACTTTTGAAAGATGGTGCCGAAGGCCGGACTTGAACCGGCACGAGCTGCGCTCACTACCCCCTCAAGATAGCGTGTCTACCAATTCCACCACTTCGGCAAGGGACGCGCAGATTAATGATCTGCGCCTAAAAAATCAAGAAATCAGTCGACCGTTTTCGGCGCAACCGGCTCCTGAATCACAGATTGTTCGCCTTGAGCTGGCACTTCCGGTAGGCCAAAAGTACCGACTGCTTCAGCTTTTTGCTTGGCAATCACCGCCAACGCAAGGCTCGTGGCAAAGAAAAGAGCAGCCAAACCCGCCGTCAGTTTCACCAGGAAACTTCCTGCACCTGCCGAACCGAACACTGTCTGCGAAGCGCCACCGCCGAAAGAGGCGCCGGCGTCAGCACCCTTTCCTTGTTGGATCAAAACGAGGCCAATGACTGATGCCCCGATCAATACATGCACAATTAAAAGAATCGTTTCCATTATTTCCGTTCCCATGCAGCAACAATCGCTGCAAATTTATCTGCTTTTAAGGAGGCCCCACCGACCAGGGCACCCGAAACACCCTCGGCTGAAAACACCTCATCAGCCGATTCCGGAGAAACACTTCCTCCGTATAAAACTAACGCATCTGCTCGACCGACCACGTCACGAACAGTCGCGTGCATCTCCTCGATATCAGCACGCGTCGCGGATAAACCAGATCCAATCGCCCAAACAGGCTCATAAGCGATCACAATCCCGCTCACATCCAAACCTGCTGTCAACAACGGTTTCAATTGTTGGGCAACCACATCGAGCGCGCGACCAGACTCACGCTCCTCTCGGGTTTCGCCGACGCAAAATACTGGAAACATGCCAGTCTCGAGTACCGCTGCAACCGCAGGCAATAAGCTTTCTGAGGTTTCACCAAAGCGTGCTCGTCGCTCCGAATGACCTAAAATCGCCATTGAGCAACCAGCGTCATGAGCCATATCCGCGTTGATACACCCGGTTTGCGCTCCAAATTGA
>CAJXTO010000161.1 GCA_913061245.1 uncultured Oceanospirillales bacterium | reverse complement strand
CGAGTAATGAGTGACTGAATACGAAACGACGAGAGGGCATGTCCTCCCTGCAGAATGAGCATGTCAATCGGTCCTTGATGCGATCGAAAATTCAAAAACGAGAGTTTAGCAGAGCCGACCGCTCCGCCGGAGTGTTCAGTGGATTTTTTTACTCACTGTGCATTGCTGAAGTCGAGCGCCGAGCCTTAAAAAAATTTTTCAAAAGCACGGCAGATTCATCAGCATACAAACCACCCTGGACCACTAGCTGATGATTGTAAAAAGACGCTTCAGGTAGTTGTAACTGAGATTCCAAAACCCCTGCTCTCGGTTCTTTGGCAGCAAAGACAACACGCTCGGTGCGTGCATGAACCAGGGCGCCAAAACACATCGTACAAGGTTCAAGAGTGACATAAAGCGTCGTGCTTGGGAGCCTGTAATTCTGGACTGTGCGACATGCATGCCGAATGGCAGCAATCTCTGCATGGTGACTCGCATCGTGACTTGAAATTGGTGCATTCCAACCCTCTCCAATGATCTGGCCGTCACGGACAAGGACCGCACCAACAGGCACTTCATCGAGCGACGCTGCATGCTCAGCTAACTCGAGCGCTCGACGCATGAAACAGCAGTCGCTTTCGCTAAATTCTGTCTGGGTCATCTATTCCTCAACGATCCGTCGGTTGACGATCTTTCCTGAATGGGGTTTCCTGCACTTTCTGTCTATTCGTGCACAACACAGGATAACAAACGATGTCGGCAATATATCCAAAGATCGATCCGAACGGACTACTCGAGTACTCAGTGGTTTTCACAGATCGCTCAATGAATTCCATGTCTCAAGCATTTCAAGGCGTGATGCGTGGACTGCATGAGGGTCTGACATCCGTTTATAACGCACCATCCTGTGTTCTCGTTCCCGGCGGCGGAACCTTTGCGATGGAGTCTGTTGCTCGCCAGTTCGCGAAAAACCAAAAAGTCCTCGTCGTTAGAAACGGCTGGTTTAGTTTCCGTTGGACTCAAATTTTTGATCAAGGCGTCACCCCCTCGCATGCTGAGGTTGCAAAAGCACGACCAGACACTGACGCCCCAGATCAGCAGTTCGCACCCGTACCAGTTGAAGAGGTATGCGCGCAAATTCGAGCAGACAAGCCAAATCTTGTCGTTGCACCTCATGTTGAAACATCCGCAGGAATGCTCTTACCGGACAGTTATATTCGAGCATTAACTGAGGCAGCTCATGACGTTGGAGCGTTGTTTGTTCTCGATTGTGTTGCTGCCGGTGCTCTATGGGCGGACATGGATTCATTGGGCATCGATGTGCTGATTACCGCGCCGCAGAAAGGCTGGACGTCGACTCCTTGCGCAGGCGTCGTGATGTTGTCAGCACGAGCTCTCGAGCGTCTCGAAACAACAACGTCTGACAGCTTTGCACTCGACCTCAAAAAATGGCACAGCATCATGGCTGCGTATCTCAACGGAGGCCACGCCTATCATGCAACGATGCCAACAGATGGTCTTGCGACTTTTCTAGATACCTACCAAGAGATGGCTGCAATCGGCTTTGATGCGCTGAAAACGAGACAGATCGAACTTGGTCGTCAGGTGCGAGAGCTCATGGAAGGATATGGATTTAAGAGTCTCGCTGCAGACGGTTTCAAGTCTCCAACGGTTGTTGTTTCTCACACGGACCGAGCAGATTTTAAAAACGGTAGTGCATTCGCAAGTGTGGGGCTTCAAATCGCTGCAGGCGTTCCGCTCGAGTGCGGAGAATCAGCACAATTCCAAACGTTCAGAATTGGTTTGTTTGGGATGGACAAGTTGATGAACATCGATCGCACAGTGGCGCATCTCGATGAGGCTCTAAGGAAACTCGTTTAGCTTGAGTGTGGTGAGCTGAATAAATTGACCAAAGCGACACCCGCAACGATCAAAACAAGCCCAACTAGGGCTTGCCACTGCAGAAATTGTTTATAAAACAGTGCGCTGAAAAGAGCGATCAAAAATACACCGATCCCGCTCCAAATCGCATAAACGATTGCGATTGGAATATCTCGGATAGCAAACGTGAGGCAGTAAAAAGCGATCGCATAACAACAGATCATGATGATTGTTGGCACAATCCGCGTGAAATTCTGAGTCGCTGGGAGCAACAGTGTTCCAATCACTTCACAAACGATCGCACCACCTAAGAACAAATAACTCGTCACCGGTCACCCTTCTGATCTGTAATCTGCAATTCAGACAAAGGCTCAGGAGACCAGTATCCAGATAGTTTTTCCATATGATCCTTAAAGTGCTTCAGTTCTCGACGAGATTTTCGGTCCTGAAGACCACAGCCTGTCTCTACTAAGTATTCAATCCACGCGAAAAACGAAATTCGACTCGGTATATAGTCCATAGAAATCTGATCCATCACCACCACTTCATGGGCCAGAGCACACAACGGCGATTCAGAGCTATCAGTCACCGCAACGATTCGAATACCCGTTTCCTTGGCCATCTTCGCAACTTTAATCGACTGCGAGGCATAGGGGTGTGTCGAGAAGATAACAAGCACGTGGTCTGGGCGCGCTAGCATCAGATGATCAAAAGCTGCGCTCTCTGAATTTGGGACCAAGAATACATTGTGCTGAATCATGTTCAGAAGATAGGCAAGATAGTGCGACAGGCTGTAGGCGCTCCGAAATCCTGCAACATGACATGGTGATCGGAATATTAAACGCGCGATTCGATCTAACTGCTCTTGCTTTTCCGGAATGAAAACACTACCCATCGCTACGCGAAACGAGTGCTCATGCTCACTTTCTCTAGGTATCGAAGGCGGCTGGGGCGTACCCAAAAACTCACGCCGAAAAATAGTTTGGAGACTCTGATAG
Organism: uncultured Oceanospirillales bacterium; assembly: GCA_913061245.1. Classification (GTDB taxonomy): domain Bacteria; phylum Pseudomonadota; class Gammaproteobacteria; order Pseudomonadales; family Litorivicinaceae; genus HIMB30. The sequence continues at coordinate 262 of CAJXTO010000161.1, read as the reverse complement.
TTATCTAACCGTAACGATTTAACCAATCGCATGACGGTCGATGGCGTCACCCCAGAGCGAGCCGCCAACTGCCTCACGCTTAAGAAGGGAATATCGGAACCATGACGTAACATGAATCGACCGACACGTTGTTGAGTCGGCGGGCACCCTTCAATTTTTGCTCTCATTGCATGAATATTCATGATTCACCAGCGGAACAAATGTTCCAAAATGATTAGACTTTTGAATAATTCGACACAAATGTACCACAAAGTTTGCGATC
>CAJXTO010000160.1 GCA_913061245.1 uncultured Oceanospirillales bacterium | reverse complement strand
CATCTGTCATTGACCTGAGAGATTCAGGATAAATCCCTTACTCCTTCGGTGAGCGCATCGCTACTTTCCAGATTCCATTGGCGACAGGGCGGTCCGGGTGCCTGAGAGTTTCCGGGTCGGTTGCTCCTTCGGCGGCATTTGAATGCCTCTCCCGCGGTGTCGTGTGCGCAAGCCAATTTAGGGTCCGCACTTGGAAGTCATAGTTTGCAACAGAAGGGGAGTATGCGCAATTTAGTTCTCCGTGCCATCCGACACAATTTTTAATCGGCCTCTTATGATTCGTGGGCAAAACATTGTTCGCGATCAGTATCTCGATTTGATACCACCTGCCATGTCTGACTTTGAAATAGAAATATCGCTAGTTGGAGAATGAATTATTGCGATGCAACACGATGATTTATATGGGTTTTATCTATCTCGTTTACATAAGTCCTTGAATTAATTGTATTATTTTTATTTAGAGATCTAAGCTATTGAAAATACTTAATATTTTTGTTGATTGATGGCTTTTCTTCGGACACCCTGCGCGAAAAATAAGAGCAATTAGGGCTTTGGCATATGTCGGAAAAAAATATCGTCAATCAGCTGAGTGAATGCACCGTCGATTCAAACCCAACGTTTGGTAATTGTGTTTGGCAAACCTTGTTCGGAAAAGATGATCAAACCTCCGACTTATCTCTTGGATATGCTACATTCCCTCCTCACGGAACGTTGCTCCAACATCGACATGATGATGCTGAATTTTACTTCTGCACGCGGGGCTCTGGGACGGTCGTAATTGAGGGTTGTGTCGTCAATTTATTGGCGGGCGCAGCAATTATGATTCCTGGAGGCGCGCTACATGAGGTGGTTGCGGGCGCTGACGGACTTGAGTTCTTGTACGGGTTTCCGAACCAACCTAAGTTTTCTCAAGTGAACTACGAATTTGTAGAGCAGGATACGAGTCGCGTTGCCTAGCGAATTGTTCCGAGCGTTCCACTCGATTGTTAACGAATAGAGGAAAGTTCGCGATGTACGCTAAGACATCAACTATTGCGCAATATGACCCAGATCTTGCAGCAGCTATGGAAGCTGAAGCGGTTCGTCAAGAAGATCATATCGAGTTAATCGCATCCGAGAATTACGCAAGCCCGCGCGTACTTGAAGCGCAAGGATCAGAGCTGACAAACAAATATGCTGAAGGTTATCCAGGTAAGCGCTACTACGGTGGTTGTGAATACGTCGATGTGGTCGAGCAGCTCGCTATTGACCGTGCTAAAGCGCTATTCGGTGCTGCATACGCTAACGTTCAACCGCATGCCGGATCTCAAGCAAATGCGGCAGCATATCTTGCGCTGATGGAAGCTGGTGATACCGTTCTCGGCATGTCTTTAGCGGATGGTGGTCACTTAACACACGGTGCGTCTGTTAACTTTTCAGGCAAGGTCTATAACGCAGTCCAATACGGTATTGATGCCGATGGATATATGGACTACAACCAAATTTCCGATCTTGCCGAAGAACATAAGCCGAAATTAATTTTGGGTGGTTTCTCTGCGTATTCACGTGTTGTCGATTGGGCCAAGATGCGTGAAATCGCAGACAATGTTGGTGCGTATTTCTTGGTCGATATGGCGCACATTGCAGGTCTTGTGGCGGCTGGTGTGTATCCATCCCCAATCCCTCATGCACATGTTGTTACGACGACAACCCACAAAACGCTGCGTGGACCGCGTTCAGGTCTGATTTTGTCTGGGCAAGACGACGAGACATTGCATAAAAAATTAAACTCGGCAGTTTTCCCTGGAATGCAGGGTGGACCGCTAATGCACGCAATCGCGGGCAAAGCTGTCGCTTTTAAAGAAGCGATGGAGCCAGAATTTAAGACCTACCAAGAGCAAGTCGTGAAGAATGCGCAAGTGATGGCATCAGTCTTCATTGAGCGCGGATTTAAAATTGTTTCAGGCGGAACAGATAACCATCTGATGTTGGTCGACTTGGTTGCTCAGGGAATTACGGGTAAAGCGGCTGATGCAGCCCTCGGCGAGTCGCACATCACAGTGAATAAAAATGCTGTGCCAAATGATCCTCAGTCACCGTTTGTGACCTCGGGAATTCGTATCGGTACGCCTGCAGTGACAACGCGTGGTTTCGTTGAAAGCGATTGCCGTGATTTGGCTAATCTCATTTGCGATGTTCTGGATAACCTTGATGACGAAGCAGTGAAAGGGCGCGTTCGCGATCAGGTTAAGGCGATGTGTGATCGCTTGCCGGTGTACCGTTAATCATCTGTTCAATACGGGCGTCTTTCTTTGCCCATATTGAGTTCATCCAACCCCGGAATGCTTTGAGTTCAGCCAATGTTTCCGGGGTTTTTTCTAGCCCCTCTGGCACCTCGATTTCCTCAACATGAATCATGACTTTGGGTACTTGTCCTGCTAACAGTTGCCACACACCGAGTTTGGCTCCTGGATATGCAAGTGTGATGTCGATAATTCCATCGAGTCGATCTCTTAAACAGTCCAGCGCGAGCTGTGGTCCGCCGACTTTTGGCTTGAGTAAATGCTTATACGGAGAGCGATTCTTTTTGTGCTTTTCAGGTGTGAAACGCGTTCCTTCCGCGTAATTCACCACGACACAGGCTTGATCTTGGTTTCTCGAGAGCACATCGTGGGCATAATCAAAATCGCGGTTTTTGAGTTCGGGGCGGTCTTTAATATCTTCTTGGGTGTAGCGACGCATGATTGGAAAATCGAGTGCCCAAGCGCAGATGTTGATGACTGGCACATAAACCAATTCCCACTTCATAAAGAAGCGGGGTAGCGTTGTTCCCTTACCTAAGACCACCATCACCATCATGATGTCGATCCAGCTTTGGTGGTTGGCGAGTATGAGATATGTGCCCTTTGGGTCGAGTTTGTCCCCTGTGATGACGTATTCGGTCTCGACAGTGGTCAAAAGCCAGCGCATAAAGTCTGCCCACACACCAGCGATTCCGGCTGCAAGCCGATAACTCAAGTGCTTTGTCGGGGAAAATAACTTCAGGGGTGAGACGAAGGTTATAAGCAATCCGCCTAAAAATGTTGCGACTGCGAGAAGAAAAAGACGTAAAATCGATATCATGCGTTTAGCCAAAGTGTCATTGCGTGCATAGATTAGCGCGATTAGGCTTC
>CAJXTO010000159.1 GCA_913061245.1 uncultured Oceanospirillales bacterium | reverse complement strand
ACGATGCCAAGCCTTGTTCGATTGATCGAGTATGTCGGCCCATTGGTTTCGACTTCTGCGAACCGGTCAGGACGATCTGCCTGTCAATCACGGTGGCAGGTCATGAATCAGCTGGGTCATGCTGTCGATTATGTTGCCAGGGGTCGTACACAGGGGTACCGAAAACCAAGTACCATCAGAGATATGCAAACAGGAACAATCATTAGGGATTGATGAAATGACAGATTTTCACGCTGTGAAATCCTATTTACTTGAGCTCCAAGATACGATTTGTAACGCGTTAGAGGCTGAAGATGGCCAAGCGACGTTTCAACAAGACCAATGGAATCGCGAAGAGGGTGGTGGCGGACGTTCCCGCGTGATGGCTGATGGCGCAGTGTTCGAGAAAGCAGGCGTTGGTTTTAGCCATGTTATGGGATCGACGCTGCCTCCATCAGCAACTGCGGCTCGCCCCGAGCTTGCTGGACGATCATGGCAGGCAATGGGTGTGAGTCTCGTTATTCATCCAGAGAATCCGTATGTCCCAACTTCGCATGCAAACGTGCGGTTTTTTGTGGCTGAAAAGGATGGTGAAGACCCTGTATGGTGGTTTGGCGGCGGATTCGACTTAACGCCGTTTTATCCGATCGATGAGGATTGTGTTCATTTTCATCAAGTAGCCAAAGATGCGATCGATCCGTTTGGTGCGGACTACTATCCAAAATATAAAAAAGCTTGCGACACATATTTTTATCTACCACATCGTGATGAAACGCGTGGTGTTGGTGGGCTATTTTTCGATGATTTTAATGAACTGGGTTTCGATCAAAGCTTCGCTTTTATGCAAGCGGTTGGAGATGCGTTCGTCCCTGCCTATGTGCCAATCGTAAGTCGTCGTAAAGAGATGACCTATGGAATGCGTGAGCGAGAGTTTCAGCTCTATCGACGCGGTCGCTACGTTGAGTTCAACTTGGTTTACGACCGAGGAACGCTTTTTGGATTACAAAGCGGAGGTCGAACAGAATCTATTCTGATGTCGATGCCACCGCTAGCGCGCTGGGAATACGGCTACGTGCCAGAAAGCCATACGGATGAGGCGAAGCTATTTGAATACTTAAAACCCAGAGAGTGGTTATGAAGTATCAGTTTGCAGTTTTTGGCGATCCAATCGGGCATTCAAAGTCTCCGGAAATACACCGACGCTTTGGGGAACAGCTGTCTCTCGATGTCACCTATGACAAAGTCCAAGTGAAGGAGCGAGATTTCCAAGCTGAAGTTACTCGATTTTTCGCCGACGGTGGTAACGGCTTGAGTATTACGGTTCCTCATAAGTGGGTAGCGTTTCAGATGGCGAATTCACTCTCTGATGAGGCATTACTTGCAGGTGCGTGCAATACATTAATGCCGCTTGATGGCGGGCTATATGGACACAACACCGATGGACTCGGCTTACTGGATGATCTCGAGCGACTCGGATGGTCTCCGACAGACCGGCGCATATTAATTTTGGGCGCAGGGGGTGCAGTTGCAGGTTGTCTCGGACCGCTTGTTGCAAAAAATCCGACTGAAATCGTGATTGCCAATCGATCAATAGATAAATTGGATCGTTTGGTTGGTCGTTATGACCAAGGGGTTCGAGGGATAGCGATCTCTGAGCTGGATTCACAGGGTGAGCCGTTCGATTTAGTGATTAATGGAATATCAGCAGGATTGTCCGGTAGCACGGGAGTTGAGCTGACTGATCGAATCGTCAACGCGGATGGTGCATGCTACGACCTCGTCTATGGAGTCGACGATACTCCATTCTTAAAAATGTGCCGTTCACTTACGGATCAACGAGCTGACGGTTTGGGTATGCTTTTGGCCCAAGCAGCGCGCCAGTTTGAATTGTGGACCGGAATCTATCCCGATCCCTTTGATCAACTGGTAGATTTCGGCCGCGCCCCTGACGCAAGGGCGTTTTGATATACTGGTGACCTTTTGAGAGACGCTCATGTCTAAATCTCTTCCATTGGCTCGTCTTGGTGTGGTTGGCGGCGGACAGCTTGCTCGGATGCTAGCGCCTGCTTGTAATGCGCATCATGTTCAGATGACTGTGTTGGATCCGATGCACAACTCGCCTGCTGGTCAAGTCGCATACGGTCAGATTCAGGGGGCACTGCATGATCCGGCTGCTCTTAAACGATTGTGCGAACAATCAGACATTGTGACCTTTGATCTCGAAAATGTGGGTGCTGATATCTTGATGACCCTTGCTGATCAGGGTGTTCAGATGGTTCCTGCACCAGCGACCATTCGTTTGATCCAAAATAAATTTGAGCAAAAACGTCATTATCAAACCAATGGAATCGCTACCGCTGAATTTATCGATATCGGTGAGGATCCAGATTTTGCTGTGGTTGAAGCATTCGGTTTGCCGTGTGTGCAAAAGGCTCACACTGGCGGCTATGACGGACGTGGGGTACATGTCATTCGGTCTGCTGATGACTGGGATAGACGTCTCAAAACAACAAGCTTTCTCGAAAAGTTTGTTTCTGGAGGAACTGAGTTAGCTGTCATGGTGGCGCGTCGATCTTCAGGCGAGATGGTCGCGTATGACCCAGTCGAGATGGTTGTTGATCCAACATTGAATCTGCTCGATTACCTAGTTGCCCCCGCGAGAGTCAGTGATGCTTTGAGGCTACAAGCACAAGAACTTGCTAAACAGACCGTAGAGTCATTTGGTACTCATGGTCTTTTCGGAGTCGAACTTTTTGTGACGTCTGATGGTGATTTATTGGTCAATGAAGTTGCGCCACGCGCACATAATTCCGGACACCACACAATCGAAGCGTGTGTGACCAGTCAGTTTGAAAATCAGTTGCGTGCCTGTTTGGACTTACCCCTCGGCTCAACAGAGCTTCGCGGAGTCGGGTTGACCGCTAATTTGGTAGGAGAGCCTGGTTTTGTTGGGTCACCGGTCATTGAGGGGTTGGATAAGTTGTCGCAGATTCCTGATGCCCACATTCATCTGTACGGAAAGGATGAGTGTCGTCCAGGCCGAAAGATGGGACACTTAACCCTGATCGGTAAAAACCACGATGAATTGATTCAACGATTAGAATTAGTTCGAAACAGTCTTATTATTCGAGGAGATACGCCGCAATGACGGTGAAAGTTGGCGTAATCATGGGGTCAGATTCAGATTGGCCTGT
>CAJXTO010000158.1 GCA_913061245.1 uncultured Oceanospirillales bacterium | reverse complement strand
CCAAATACCGTCAGGCTTGGCTGATCAAAAGCAATGACCGACTTTAACCGAGAAGTTGCAAAACTCCGACCTACCGATAAGATCGACACAGCCTCAAGTACAGACGTCTTGCCTGCTCCGTTGTCACCAACCCATAAATTGAGAGAAGGCCCGAGCGACATTGACGTCTCCTCGAGCCCTCTTACATTATGTATGTGTAGCGAATTAATCACTTACAAACGCATTGGCATCACGACATAGCGTCCCGCATCGTCACCGACACCCAAAACGAGTGCACTCCGATTGCTATCTCCAAAACGCAGCTCGACCATTTCAGATTCTATCGTCGCTAAAACGTCGAGCAAGTAACTCACATTAAAGCCGATTTCAAAGCCGTCTTGACCTACGAACTCAACTTCCAGAGACTCTTGTGCCTCTTCCTGCTCAGCGTTATTAGCCATGACATCGATTTGCCCCTGCGACAAGCGAAGTCGAACCCCACGATATTGCTCACTCGAGAGAATAGAAGCCCTCAGCAAAACCTCTCTCAAACGCTTTCGATCCGCTCGGACAACATGATCACCACCTTGAGGAACCACGCGCTCGTAATCAGGGAACCGCCCATCAATCAACACGCTTGTGAAAACAAAGGTGGGACCCGCGACGCGGAAATGGCTTGTTGAAAACGCGAGCTCGACTGTGTCATCAGCGCTATTGGCCAAACGCGCGAGCTCTAGAACAGCTTTTCGAGGCACGATCAAAGACGACGGTTCCGCTGACATCCCCTCAAGTGGTGTTTGATATAAGCTCAAGCGGTGTCCGTCAGTCGCAACCGTTCGGAATTCTCCGCCGCCTATCGAAAACAACATACCATTTAAGTAATACCGTACGTCTTGTTGAGCCATCGCAAACTGGGTCTTCCCAATAGCATCCTGAAGCGGGCCCTTTGCCAACGAAACTGTCGTCAAATCACCGCGGATTTCTAATCTCGGATAATCGGCAGCTGGAAGTGTCGCGAGCTTAAAACGAGACCGTCCAGACGACAGCAGCATTTGTGTTCCATCTTGCTTAAACTGAACAACTGACCCTTCTGGCAATGCCTTTGCAATATCGACCAACTTTTTGCCAGGAACAGTAACTGCGCCACCGGACGCCACTTCAACTAGCTCCATATTGGTCGAGATCTCGGTATCTAGGTCCGTGCCTGTCACCACTGCCCCAGTGGCATCCACCTCGATCAATACATTGGCTAAAATCGCCATTGTCTGCTTACGTTCGACCACGGATGCCGCAGTCTGTGCTTTCTCGAGTAATTGTTCGCGAGAAACCGAAAATTCCATGGTCGTTCCTTATCCAGTCAGTGCTTTTAACAAGTTGCTGTAATCATCCCGAATTGCCAAATCCGTGTCACATAATTCTTTGATCTTTCTACAAGCATGAAGAACTGTTGTATGGTCTCGTCCACCAAACGCCTCTCCAATTTCGGGAAGCGAATGGTCAGTAAGCTCTTTACAAAGCGCCATAGCGACTTGACGCGGTCGAGCTACCGAACGATTTCGCCGCTTCGACAATAGATCAGAAATTTTTATTTTAAAGTAATCCGCAACCATTCGCTGAATATTGTCGAGAGAAATCTGCCGATCATGAACGGCAATTAAATCCCTCAATGTCTCCCTAACGAAATCTAGCGTGATTGCCTGGCCGAAGAAATGAGCATTCGCCAATACGCGCTTTAAAGCTCCCTCTAGATCCCGAACGTTACTTCTTACCTTCTGTGCAATGAAGAACGCACAATCTCGCTTCAAATCAACACCAGCTTCCTGAGCCTTGTTGATTAAAATCGCCACTCGCGTCTCAAGTTCAGGTGGCTCAAGCCTAACCGTCAAACCCCACCCAAACCGCGATTTTAACCGATCTTCCATATTATCGATTTCTTTCGGATAACGATCTGAGGTCAAGATGATCTGCTGCCCCCCCTCTAGGAGACTATTGAATGTATGAAAAAACTCTTCTTGCGACTTTTCTTTACCCGCAAAAAACTGGATGTCATCAATTAACAGCGCATCAACATTTCGATACACACGCTTGAAATCAGCAATCGCGTTCAACTGCAACGCTTTCACCATATCGGCAACAAACCGCTCAGAATGCACATAAATAATTTTCGCGTTTGGATTTTGCGTACGAATGTGGTTACCAACGGCATGCATTAGATGCGTTTTACCCAGACCCGTATCACCATACAAAAACAGGGGATTGTATTCCGAGCCTGGCTTCTCCGACACTCGTTGAGCAGCAGCCCTGGCTAATTGGTTTGATTTACCCTCGACAAAGTTGTTGAACCGAAAATCGGAGTTCAGTCGATTACTATGCTTAATAGACCCTTCAACTACAGCTGGTTCACGGTCTTGGACGTCGCTTGGGTTCGTATCGAGTTGTTGTCGAGCCGACTTCTGGAAATCTTGTGTCTCTCTCTTCGTCTCTGTCTGGTGCGAATCACCGGCTGAAGAACCCACACGGACGGACACATGAAATGTTCCACCCACATGCTGGGAATAAAATGATTGAATACGATCAAGATAACGATCTGCTACCCAATCTTTAACAAACCGATTCGGCGCAAAGAGATAGATCGATTGAGCACTCTCTTCAACTTGCAGCGGCTTAATCCATGTATTCAGCTGCTCCGCAGTTAATTCTGCAGCGAGTTGTTCAACACACACGTCCCAATTCATTAATTCTTTTCCTCTCGACGGGGATAAGTTATGCACAATCTATCCCCTCGCGGTCAATAGCACGCCTTCATTTATTTGCTAACTAATTGATTTTACAACACATAAATGTTTTTGGATCAATTTGTGGATAACATAAGCGCACACTTGAAACTGACATATAAAACCCTTTTAAAATCAGGGAATAACCATGCGAAACGTGCTTTATCCACAGCCTAAAATAAAGCAATTATTAATCATCAAAACAAAGGATATTCACTGTAGAGTGTTAAAAATTCTTTGAATATCTCCGTTCTTTCGGTACACTTCGCGCCCCGTAAAATTGAATTGATAGGAATAGAGTCATGAAACGTACGTTTCAGCCAAGCGTTATCAAGCGCGCTCGAAATCACGGTTTCCGTGCACGTATGGCTACTAAAAGCGGTCGTCAGATCATCGCTCGTCGACGTGCCAAAGGTCGCAAGCGCCTATCTGCTTAAGAAGGTCCTCGCATGACGGTTGTTTCTTTACCGTCGCGTAGCGATTTTGACGCTGTATTCGAA
>CAJXTO010000157.1 GCA_913061245.1 uncultured Oceanospirillales bacterium | reverse complement strand
ACAACCACATTGGATGGCCCTTGGTATAGGTCGCCAGATCGGAGTTGGAAATGCCCGTAATTACCCTTCCTGATGGATCCAAGCGTGAGTTTGAAGGTCCAATTTGTGCTATGGACGTTGCCGAATCAATCGGCCCAGGACTCGCAAAAGCAACCATTTGCGCACGTGTTGATGGCGAATTAAAAGATGCCTCTGACATCATTAGCCATGACGCGAATCTTTCACTGATCACTGCCAAGGATCCTGAAGGCCTTGAAGTGATCCGTCATTCATTCGCGCACTTGGTCGGTCACGCCGGAAAGCAACTTTTTCCTGGGATCAAAATGGCGATTGGGCCTGTGATCGAGCACGGCTTTTATTACGATGTTGATTATGAGCGGCAGCTGACTCCCGAGGATTTGGAAGCGCTTGAACAGAGAATTCAGGAACTTGTAAAGACTGATTACCCAGTGATCAAGCAATGGGCATCTCGTGAAGAGGCAATTGCAGAATTCAACGAGCGTGAAGAGCCCTATAAGCTTGAGATCATCGAGCAGGATATTCCTGATGATGGTCATGCCATTGGCCTTTATCACCATCAGGAATACATGGACATGTGCCGTGGGCCTCATGTTCCTAACACTCGGTTCCTCAGACACTTCAAACTGACTAATGTGACTGGTGCGTACTGGCGCGGTAACGTCAATAACAAGCAACTTCAGCGGATCTACGGAATCGCTTTTACGTCCAAACAAGATTTGGATGCACACTTAAAGTTCTTGGAAGAGGCAGCAAAACGCGATCATCGTAATCTGGCAAAGACTTTGGATCTCTTCCACTTGCAGGAAGAAGCGCCGGGTATGGTGTTCTGGCATCCAAATGGTTGGACCGTCTATCGTGTGCTTGAAGATTACATTCGTGATCGTCTTGAGCACGCTGGTTATCAAGAAATTCGTACGCCGCAACTTGTCGATCAACGATTGTGGGAAGCGTCGGGCCACTGGGATAAGTACCAGGAGAATATGTTTGTCACATCGAGTGAGAGTCGCGATTATGCGGTCAAGCCGATGAACTGCCCGTGTCATGTGCAGATTTACAACAAAAAGATTACGTCCTACCGCGAACTCCCAATTCGTTTGGCAGAGTTCGGCTCGTGTCACAGGAACGAACCCTCAGGCTCACTTCACGGATTAATGCGCGTGAGAAATTTCGTCCAGGACGATGCGCACATTTTCTGTACCGAAGATCAGATCACAGATGAGGTGAAAACCTTTAACCAGTTGTTGACAGAGGTCTACCACGACATGGGCTTTGACGACATGATCGTGCGGATTTCAACTCGGCCTGAAAAGCGGGTCGGTGATGATGCAACTTGGGATAAAGCTGAGAAAGCGCTATCTGATGCGTTGGATGATTTGGGAGTCGAATGGGAAGAACTTCCTGGTGAAGGTGCCTTCTATGGACCAAAAATTGAGTATTCACTGAAAGATTGTCTTGGTCGCGTATGGCAATGTGGGACGATGCAGGTCGATTTTTCGATGCCTGGACGTCTTGGCGCAGAATATGTGGCTGAAGATGGATCAAAACAAATTCCAGTGATGTTGCACCGAGCGATTTTGGGAAGTTTGGAGCGTTTTGTCGGGATTTTGCTCGAAAATACTGCCGGTTTGCTCCCTCCGTGGCTTTCTCCAACGCAGGCAGTTGTGATGACAATCACTGATTCACAGCATGAATATGCGAAAAATGTGGAAAAAATGCTTGTTGCTCAAGGTCTTCGCGTTAAATCCGATTTGCGCAATGAGAAGATCGGCTATAAAATCCGCCACCACACTTTGCAGCGGGTCCCATATTTACTTGTGATCGGCGATAAAGAAGTGGAAAACCAGCAGGTGGCTGTGCGGACCCGTTCAGGTGAGGATCTTGGTGCAATGAGCTTGGAAGCCTTTGCACATAAGCTTCACAGTGAGATCGGGATGCGCGGTCGTTTTGGTATTGAATCGGAGACAGAGTAATCAGAAGAGCACAACCCAAAGGTGCGCCGGGTGAAAAGCGCACACTGATCAATGAAGAAATTCGCGCTCCTAAGGTGCGTTTGATCGGACCAACAGGTGAGCAAATTGGTGTGGTTAACACGAATGATGCGATTGTTGCCGCTCGTGAGAATGATCTTGATCTTGTGTTGATTGCGGAGTCTTCGGATCCGCCGGTTGCGAAAATCATGGATTTTGGTAAGCGGTTGTACGAAGAGAAGAAAGCGAAGGCGGCTGCTAAGAAGAAGCAGCACCAACTGCAGGTTAAAGAAATTAAGTTTCGTCCGGGAACGGACGTTGGAGACTACCAGGTCAAACTGCGCAACCTGGTGCGTTTCCTCGAGGACGGCGATAAGGCCAAGGTAACCATTCGGTTCCGCGGTCGCGAAATGGCCCACCAAGAACTCGGCATGCAAATGCTCGAGCGTTTGGAAAAGGACCTCGAAGAGCATGGAGTCGTCGAAGCGCGCCCTAAATTAGAGGGCCGTCAGATGATCATGGTCTTCGCGCCGAAAAAGAAGTGAGAGCATTAAGCTCTAATGCGGAGTGAAAAGGAAATATGCCAAAGATCAAAAGTAACTCAGGCGCTCTAAAGCGTTTTAAGCCGACTGCAAAGGGCTTCAAGCACAAGCAGTCTTTCCGTAGCCACATTCTGACGAAGAAAACTACCAAGCGTAAGCGTCATTTACGCGGTACGTTGATGGTCGCAGCTTCAGACATCAAGCTGATCCATCGCATGCTTCCAGGTAGTCGGTAATAGGAGAGACCCATGCCAAGAGTCAAACGCGGTGTAACCGCACGTGCTAGTCACAAGAAAATTCTGAAGCAGGCGAAAGGATACTACGGTGCCCGTTCTCGTGTGTTTCGTGTTGCTAAACAAGCTGTAATCAAAGCCGGTCAGTATGCATACCGTGACCGTCGCCAGAGAAAGCGTCAGTTCCGTGCGCTCTGGATTGCTCGTATTAACGCCGGTGCGCGTGAATGCGGTTTGAGCTACAGCCGTTTTATCAATGGTCTGAAAAAGGCTAACGTTGAAATGGATCGTCGTGTACTCGCAGATCTTGCGATGAATGAGAAGGTTGCATTTGCTGCACTCGCAGAGCAAGCAAAGCAAGCGCTCGAACAGGCGAAAGCTTAATTTCAAACCTTCAGGGTGACTGAAGGGAAGGCCGCCTGGACAACCTCCTCGCGGCCTTTTTTATGCTGTTGGACTCCAAATGGACAATTTACAGAGTATTCAAGACGAGGCCTTGGCG
>CAJXTO010000156.1 GCA_913061245.1 uncultured Oceanospirillales bacterium | reverse complement strand
GTTGCCATGGGATATGTGTCCCAAAACATGAGTACACTCGGAACCGAATTAATCGCAGAGGTTAGAGGCAAAGCACTTCCATGCTCTGTCTGTGACCCAATTTTTGTTCAACAGCGCTACGTACGCTCACTTTAAGCCACACAAAAGGACCCTGTTATGACTGTTAAATACACGCGCGAACACGAATGGATCCGTATCGAAGGAGATACAGCCACTGTCGGCATTACGTTTTATGCACAAGAACAACTCGGCGATGTCGTATTTGTCGAGCTCCCAGAAGCTGACACTTCTGCTGACCAAGGCGCGGAAGTCGCTGTTGTCGAATCAGTGAAAGCAGCGAGCGACATCTATGCCCCTGTGACTGGCACGATTATCGAATCGAATGAAGAACTCTCTGAACGACCAGAGCTTGTGAATGAAGATCCGGAAAATGATGGTTGGTTCTTCAAGATGCAATTATCTGATCCTTCTGAACTCGATGATCTGCTTGATGAGGCTGACTATCAGGCATTTATCCAAGAAGAATTGTAAGAGGTAGTTTGAGTGAAGCAGGAAATGACATTTCGTGACCGTCACATCGGTTTATCTGACGATGAAAGAGCGTTAATGCTCAACACTCTGGGACTGAACTCTATGGATGAGTTAGCCAAACAGGTTGTTCCAGACAATATTCGTAAACAGACACGGATGTCACTTCCTGATGCATTATCGGAAGTTGATGCTCTCGCCGAGCTTAAATCCATCGCATCGAAAAACCAGGTCGTACGAACTCTTATCGGCCAAGGGTATTACCACACACTGACACCTGCTGTTATTCAGCGCAATGTCCTGGAAAACCCAGCGTGGTACACAGCCTATACACCCTATCAGCCAGAAATTTCTCAAGGCCGTCTTGAAGCACTGTTTAACTATCAAACAATGGTTGTTGAACTCACTGGTATGGCTGTCGCAAATGCATCACTTCTTGATGAAGGAACTGCTGCTGCAGAAGCAATGACACTGTGCGAGCGAAGCTCTAAATCGAAATCGAATCGCTTTTATGTCGCATCGAACCTATTCAGCCAAACGCGCGCAGTTATCGAAACGCGCGCCAAGCCGCTAGGATTTGAGCTTGTTGAGTTTGATGCGCATAACCCACCTGCTTTTGACGACGCTTTCGGGTTGATCGTCCAATACACCGGAACTGATGGATCCGTGGTTGATGTAAAGCCATTGATCCAAAACGCAAAAGACAAAGGCATCCTGACAATCGTTGCTGCTGATATCTTGAGCCTTACTGTTCTGGAGGGCCCAGGACACTTGGGTGCGGACATCTGCCTGGGTTCAACCCAGCGTTTTGGTGTTCCGATGGGTAATGGCGGACCTCATGCTGCATTTTTCGCAGTCACTGACAAACTCAAACGAAACATCCCAGGTCGCCTCGTAGGTCAGTCAATTGACTCTGAAGGGCGTGATGCATATCGATTAACACTGCAGACTCGTGAACAACATATTCGTCGAGAAAAAGCCACGAGTAATATTTGTACTGCACAGGTGCTTCTCGCGAATATTGCTGGTTTCTATGCGTGCTATCACGGGCCGTCAGGTCTGACTGCTCAAGCACAGCGCGTCCATCAATTGGCTTCTCGCTTCCATCAAGGGATCAAAGAAAAAGGCCAAATGGTCAACGAAACATTCTTTGATACGGTATCCGTTCGCGTTTCCGATGCCGATGTGATGCTTGCTAAAGCCCTGGAAGGTGGCTTCAACATTCACAAAGCGGATGCAACAACTGTCTCTGTTTCATTTGATGAAGCATCCAATGAGGCTGAACTCGAAGCGCTTGCGAAGATCTTCGATATCACACTGGGTCAAGGTGCGGTTGCACTTCCAAACCAGTTGGTTCGCACCACAGATTTCATGACTCAAGAAGCATTCAATACACATCATTCAGAAACAGAAATGATGCGTTACCTTCGAAAGTTATCTGATCGCGATCTTGCGCTTGATCGCGCGATGATCCCTCTCGGATCTTGCACGATGAAACTGAACGCAGCCTCAGAAATGGCTCCTATTACGTGGCCAGAGTTTGCAAACATCCATCCATTCGCGCCCGAAAACCAGCGTCTAGGCTATGCTGAGATGATTCACAACCTCAATGATTGGCTCGCTGAGATTACTGACTATGCCGGAATTTCACTACAGCCAAACTCTGGAGCCCAAGGTGAGTATGCTGGTCTTCTCGCAATTCAGGGATACCATGAGTCACGCGGGGAAGCGCATCGAACAATCTGCCTGGTTCCTTCATCTGCACACGGAACGAATCCAGCGTCTGCGCAAATGGTCGGCCTCGATGTTGTTGTGATTGGCTGTGACCACGACGGAAATATCGACTTAGACGACCTCAAAACGAAGGTTGAACAGCATGGCACCAATATATCGTGTCTGATGATCACCTATCCGTCGACACACGGCGTGTTTGAAACCGAGGTCCAAGAAGTGTGCGAGATTGTCCACTCTGTTGGTGGCCAGATCTATCTAGATGGTGCGAACTTGAACGCGCAAGTTGGACTGACAAGCCCAGGCATCATCGGTTCTGATGTATCGCATTTGAATTTGCATAAAACGTTCTGTATTCCACACGGTGGTGGCGGCCCAGGTGTAGGCCCAATTGGTGTCGCTGAACACTTAAAGCCGTTTATGCCCGGGCATCCTGAGTTCACAGCCCAATCTCCGGTCGGCCCAGTGTCTGCAGCGCCATTTGGTTCTGCAATGATTCTGCCCATTTCTTGGATGTATATCCGCATGATGGGACCTGATGGGTTAAAGGATGCGACTGAGAACGCAATTTTGTCCGCAAACTACATTGCCAAGCGTCTCGCATCACACTATCCAATTTTGTATACAGACGCGAACGGCTTTGTGGCCCACGAATGCATCCTAGATACACGTGCAGTCAAAGACAGCGCAGGTGTTACTGTTGATGATATCGCCAAACGACTGATCGATTATGGTTTCCATGCGCCAACAATGAGCTGGCCTGTTGCTGGAACATTGATGATCGAGCCAACTGAAAGCGAACCTCTGTGCGAGCTCGACAGGTTCTGTGACGCCATGATTTCTATTCGCAATGAAATCAGTGCAATCGAATCTGGAGAGGGTTCCGCAGACGATTCTGTTCTTCGTCACGCGCCCTATACAGTTGAAGCGGTAACAACGAATGACTGGCCGCATATGTTTTCGCGGCAACAAGCAGCATTTCCCGTCGATTCACTGAAGAAAGACCGGTACTGGCCACCTGTTGGTCGGATTGACAATGTGTACGGCGACCGCAATCTTGT
>CAJXTO010000155.1 GCA_913061245.1 uncultured Oceanospirillales bacterium | reverse complement strand
CAGCCTGCATGGATACAAGCACCCGCCCATACGCGGCTCCATGATTTCTGTAATGAAACGCGGAGATATTCCAACGCGAACCAATCTTGTTTAAAAACTTCAGAAGCGCACCAGGTCTTTCTGGGAATTCGAAACGAAAGACAAGTTCAGATCCGGCTTCAGGGCTTCGGCCACCGACCATATGACGAATGTGAAGCTTTGCCAGCTCATTATCGGTCATATCATTCACCGGAAGACCCGCTTCATTGAGTCGATCAACCAACTGTGCCCGATCATCGGTTGTTGGATCTGTTGTCACACCAACAAAGATGTGAGCTCGATCTTCATCGGCGAATCGATAGTTAAATTCTGTAATGTTTCGATTGCCGATTTGCTCACAAAACGCCTTAAAGGCACCAGGGCGCTCTGGAATAGTTACGGCCAAAATCGCCTCTCGCTTCTCCCCCACCTCAGCACGTTCTGCAACATGGCGAATCCGATCAAAGTTCACATTAGCGCCTGAAAGAACAGCAACCAGCGCTTCACCGGCACCCTCTCTCTCAGCATATTTTTTTAATCCTGCAACAGCGAGTGCGCCGGCGGGTTCATTGACGCTTCGCACATCATCAAACACATCTTTAACCGCAGCACAGATCTCATCTGTCGTCACAGTGATGACTTCATCACATGTGTCTTTGAGGACGTTAAAGGTATTTTCTCCGATCTGTTTTACAGCCACCCCGTCGGCAAATAAACCGACCTGTGGAAGCACTACACGCTCTTTCGCCTTCATCGCAGCATCAAGACAGGCAGCATCTTCAGGCTCTACAGCAATGACCTTAATCTCAGGGCGCACGTATTTAATGTAAGCCGCCATCCCAGCAGCTAACCCACCACCACCGACTGGAATGAACACCGCATCAACCGGACGCGTAACTTGTCGCAATAACTCAACAGCAACAGTCCCTTGGCCCGCAATGACTTCAAGATCATCAAATGGATGCAAGTAGGTGTATCCGTACTCAGCGACAAGCTCCTGACTTTTGGCAAAAGCCTCATCAAAACTATCGCCGTGGAGGATCACTTGAGCTCCGCGCGCTTTGACCGAGCGTACTTTGATCGCGGGGGTTGTGGTTGGCATCACGATAACCGCTGGAATCTTAAGTTTCTGAGCACCAAGGGCAACACCCTGTGCATGGTTGCCAGCAGACGCTGCGATCACACCTTTCGCAAGAACCTCTTTCGAAATACCCGCCATTTTGTTGTAGGCACCGCGGCACTTGAACGAATACACAGGCTGCAAATCTTCACGTTTTAGAAGAATTGGACGACCAAACCGCTTTGATAAAAAAGGCGCCTGGTGAACGGGGGTTTCAATCGCCACGTCATAAACGCGCGCCGACAAAATTTTTTTAATCAGGGTGTCAAACATGAGAATTCCAAATCGAAGCGCTTTATCATAGCGTCTGAGCTTGCTAACAGCTATGATTTTGCCCCGCTTTTATGGAGATCACGATGAGTCAGGATGCGAAAAAACGTCAAGTGGCGGAGGCTGCTTTTGAAAAAATTCGACACCTTCTCGATTCTGAAACACCGATAGGAATCGGCACCGGATCGACTGCTAATTGCTTCATTGATGTTCTGGCTGAGAGCAAAGTCCAAGTTCTAGGTGCCGTCGCCTCGTCAAAAGCAACCGAAGAGCGGCTCACTCACTACGGAATCGAGCTACTCGATCTTAATGCAACAGGCACTTTGCCTGTGTATGTCGATGGAGCCGATGAAGCTGACCCGCGACTCAATCTCATTAAAGGCGGTGGCGCTGCGTTAACCCGTGAAAAAATTATCGCAGAAGCATCGGTACAATTCGTTTGTATCGCTGACGACTCGAAGCGTGTTGACGTGCTTGGCACATTCCCACTTCCAGTGGAAGTCATTCCCATGGCGCGAAGCTTGGTCGGGCGCGCAATCGTCGAGCTTGGCGGTGATCCTGAATATCGCCAAGGCGTTATCACTGACAACGGCAACTTGATCTTAGACGTGCACGGCATGTCCATTACCGATCCAAAAGGTTTAGAATTAGCGATTAACCAAATTCCAGGCGTGGTCACTTGCGGCTTATTTGCCAAACGCCCTGCTGACATTTTGTTATTAGCATCAGACAACGACATTCTTGAATTTTCACGAGACGCTTAAATGACTACTTCGTTCGACAAATCAAAGCTCAAAGTTCTTCTACTCGAAGGTATACACCCATCCGCAGAACGCATTTTCCGTGACGCAGGCTACGAAAACATCGAGACCGTAAAAACCGCGCTCACTGGCGATGAACTCAAAGCAAAGCTCGAAGGTGTTCATTTTTTAGGTATTCGTTCGAGAACAACTCTCACACGCGATATTTTTGAAGCAGCAGATAAATTAGTCGCTGTCGGCTGCTATTGCATCGGCACTAACCAAGTGGATCTTTCAGCTGCAACGGAGCATGGTGTCGTTGTTTTTAATGCCCCTTATTCGAACACGCGCTCGGTAGCCGAGCTAGTCTTAGCAGAGGCGATTTTATTGCTCCGCGGTATTCCCGAAAAAAATGCACAAGCGCATCGCGGTGGGTGGGCTAAGACTGCCAGTGATTCCTTTGAGATCCGCGGTAAAACACTGGGTATCGTTGGCTATGGTTCGATTGGATCACAGCTCTCAGTACTCGCTGAAAGCCTTGGCATGCGTGTGATTTTCTATGATGTAGTATCAAAACTGCCGCTCGGTAATGCATCACAGATACCATCACTTGAAGGACTTCTCGGCCAAGCAGATATCGTGACACTCCACGTCCCAGATCTCCCATCGACGCGTAACTTGATGGATCAAGAACGAATCAGCCAGATGAAGCCAAAGAGCATCCTGATCAACGCATCTCGTGGCACGGTTGTCGATATCGATGCACTAACGAAAGCACTTGAAGAGAAGCATTTGTTAGGTACCGCGATTGACGTATTCCCTGTTGAGCCAAAATCAAACAATGACGAGTTCATCTCGCCGTTACGTGGTTTTGATAACGCGATTCTGACACCTCATATCGGTGGATCAACGCAAGAAGCTCAAGAAAATATTGGTGTTGAAGTCGCTGAAAAGCTTGTGCGTTATTCAGATAACGGGTCGACTTTGACGAGCGTGAACTTCCCAGAGGTCGCACTACCTCCACACCCAAATCATCACCGGCTCTTGCACGTGCATGAGAATCGGCCAGGCGTGCTCTCTGCAATTAACTCAGTTTTTGCAGAGAATCACATCAACATTGGATCTCAGTTCCTACAAACATCCGACAAAATCGGCTATGTCGTTATCGACGTTGACCG
>CAJXTO010000154.1 GCA_913061245.1 uncultured Oceanospirillales bacterium | reverse complement strand
GTCCAGCTTGTATCAACATCGTTGTTGCCGCGAACGCAGGCGGTGCATTCAGTCCCTTTGGTGACATCACAACACTCATGGTCTGGCAAAAGGGTGTTTTAGGATTCACTGAGTTCTTTACACTGTTTATCCCATCAGCTGTCAACTTTCTCATTCCAGCAGCGATCATGGCCGTGGTGCTGCCGAAAGAGCGCCCTGAAGCAGCTGGGCAATCGATTGAACTTAAGCGCGGAACCTGGCGCATTGTGTGGCTCTTTTTAGCAACAATAGCGACCGCGGTCTCATTCCATAACTTCCTTCACCTGCCGCCTGTGATTGGGATGATGTTGGGACTTGGTTATCTCAATATGTTTGGCTACTACTTGGTCAAGACGTTGCCAAAATCGCTCGATCGTAAACGGAAAATCTACGAGCAACGCGGCGATGTCGAGGCGATTCAGCGTCTCGGTGAAGTTGTCCCATTTAATGTCTTTTCAAAAGTCGCCCGCGCCGAATGGGATACCCTCCTCTTCTTCTACGGTGTTGTATTGTGCGTCGGTGGACTTGGTTTCATGGGTTATCTCTCACACGCCTCAGAGCTTCTCTATGGTGACTTCGGACCAACTGTTGCGAACGTCACAGTCGGAATTCTGTCCGCCATCGTGGATAACATCCCGGTCATGTTTGCTGTCTTATCGATGATGCCCGACATGTCTCATGGCCAATGGCTACTTGTCACACTCACCGCAGGTGTTGGCGGATCATTGCTGTCTATTGGTTCTGCAGCAGGTGTTGCCCTAATGGGACAAGCCAAGGGCAAGTACACATTCTTTGGTCACCTGAAGTGGTCGTGGGCTATTGCGCTTGGCTACGCGGCTAGTATCCTCGCTCATATGTGGATTAACGCAGACCTGTTTCACGTAACCGTCGAAACCGCTCGAGTGGCCACAGGACACTAAACTTAGTAAGGCGAGCGATGATTCACATCGCTCGTCTGAGGAATTCGTTCGATGCTCATCGCCCATATCTTAATGATGTTGATCCCAGGAGTACCCACACCAGTTTCAACTGGACAGATCTTCGAATCAGAAGCCGCCTGCGAGGTCGCCAGAGCAGCGATCGCATCAAACGACAAGGTGAACCAATACAGTTGCTCACCCGCACCTGGTAGCACGCCCAACCGGTGAAATTCTTGCACCATTTCCGTGCACACTATCCACAACAGGGCGTTACTTTCAGAAACACAGACTATCCGCCCCTTGTCTGTCTAAAAATCACTGCTAAAACAGCTAATTGCCCGAACAAATTTTATAACTAATTGATTTTAAAATGAATAATTTTAAAGGAAAAATCTGATCAAATTTTGATCAATACAAGTGATGGCCATCAGATCAAGCACTTAGGTCACCCTCCAAAAATAAATCCCCAAAGTTATCCACAGCCTTTGTGGGTATCCAATTTGTCAATGCCCGAACAAAATTTCTGCGCTTTTTTTTCACTTACGGTATCGTCATTTGATGCAACACACTTCACCCATCAATCTTCGAGCGCGCGCATTGCAAGGGATGTACGCAATGGTGCCGCTACTCCCGGGCATCATTCCATTTGGACTCATCGCCGGATTCACGCCGGTCTCATTCGGCTATACATGGCTAGATTCTTGGATGGGATCACTCTTGATGTTTGCGGGCGCCTCACAACTTGCCGCCTACCAACTCATGAATGAAGATGCTTCGATCTGGGTCATTCTATTGACTGTGGCTGCAATTAACCTTCGCTACGTTCTCTACAGTGCATCAATCGCGCCGCATCTCGCAGATGCCAATCGTACAACTCGTCTCCTTGCAGGATATGGACTCACTGATCAAATCTATGCTGTCTGTCATCGAGACTACCCAATACACAACTGGAACTTAAATGAGCGCATTGCCTACTACACAGGCGGCACATTGCTACTCTGGGGTTTGTGGCAAGCCTGCACGGTAGTTGGCGCATTTGTTGGACAGGTGATTCCGGTCTTTTGGTCTTTGGAATTCATGATTCCTCTGACATTCCTTGCGCTTGCATTAAACACGCTAAAAACCAGAGCCCATCAAGTTGCCGCCATCACCGGCGCAATGGTGTCTTTCGCAGGGCTCGAGCTGCCATATAACTTAGGGCTAATTCTTGGTGGGCTTGCTGGAATTCTTGCCGGCGTTTTATTTCGACGGGTCAACCAATGACTCAAGAATTTATCATCATCGTGGCTTTAGCTGGCTTCGTCACTCTCGCATTGAAGAGCGCCTTTATCGAAGGCCAGCATTATTTCACGCTCCCCAAATGGTTTGTTGATGCTCTAGAATTCGTCCCGCCAGCAGTCCTATGCGCCCTGATTATTCCAGGCATTTTTAAAGGTGAGGTTGGACTGATCGCTGCTTTTGGTGCAGTCCCCATCGATCCAAAACCAATCGCTGCTGCTATCGCTGCGCTGGCTTTCTTTATGACAAAAAAAACCATCCCAACATTGACTGCTGGGATGGCCTCTTTATATCTCGTTTATTGGTTACAAATCTAAGGTAGATAGACTAGAGGGACAAAATGACTCCATGCGATGACACTCGCAGCCAACATGCCGACCAATGTACACAATGCGACTGTCAGGATTGATGAAGCGAACATAAACGCACGATCTTCGTCGATCTTCATAATCCGCGATGTACCGCTGTATAAGAGATAAACCGAATACGCCAAAGCAACACCAGCGACGGCGACGTTCAACCACAATATAGGCATCAAAAACGACACCCCAGACAGGAATAATGGAGTGGCAGTCACTGTGGTCAGCACCAAACACTCATCAAGAGAAACCTCGCCACCATATGTTTTTTCCATCCAGTGCGTACAGGCTGCGATGAATGCGACTGCACCCCACATTGCAAAATAAAAGAGTACAGCTGATCCTAATGCACTTGAGGCTGCAAGCCGCACCGGCTCTTCGCCTGCGACAGACCAGCCAACCTGGGTCACACCGATGTACATCGCTATCGCGGGAATCGCCGCCAGAATTGAGATTTGTGTTAAAAAGACTGTTTTTGCTGAGTAATGCTCCTCTTCAATCAGAGACCACTCATTTTTTGGATCCTTCAATATCCCTGCAATGTGTCCGAAGTACATCATGCCTTATTTCCTCCTTTTGACTCAGGGAGCCTGAGTCTTCAAAGCTTTTGTGGTTTTTATAGTTATTTGTCGTCTTTATTCAAAGGGCCGAAAGTGCTGTCCTTGCGCGTTTCGGTCGCGTTTGTTCAATTTTGTATCACAGTACTACAAAGTGGTCTACCAATAAGATCAAGAACAACCACATGATGTAGCG
>CAJXTO010000153.1 GCA_913061245.1 uncultured Oceanospirillales bacterium | reverse complement strand
GCGGCGACAGGCTGTTTGAATGGTTGATCACTGGAATCTCTCCAGGCAGCAAGCGCAGCGCCGCCGATGAGGCCGAGACTCGTAAGAGATGTCGTATCTGTCAGTATCGATGATTGGAGCGCTTGCGCATTAATTGGATGAACCCAGAATTGAGCGGAAGCTGCATCCCAACCAATTCCCTGAGCAGCTTTGGCTACCCATAGGCCGAGTCCGTAAACAACTCCCCATGGCTGACCAGCAACCAACACGTGAAGAATAGCGAGCCCAGAGAGGACTCCCCCAGCGATTAGGAGCTTTTTGTTCCAAAGCGAACCCACGCTGTACCAGGATGCTAGAAATCCAACTCCAACCAACCCGATTAGGGTCGCAGTGACACCTCCTCCGACACCAAATGTTTCGGTGAGACTAATCGGTATGTGCGGCGTGGCTTCAATTGCGAACGGCACAAGAAGTGTTCCGAGAAAGCTCCCAATGCAAAACAGTGGTAATGCTGTTAGCGCAATCGCATTACCCGAACCGGCATTCACTAAGGTGCCAGATCCGCATCCCAGAATCATCTGCATCGATAATCCAAAAACAAATGCGGCAGCAACCATAGTCAAAGAAACTGGAGCGATAGCGCCAATGAGTGAGCCAGGTGCGAACGCGATAATTGGCTGAATAGCGACCGCTGTAAGTCCAATTGCCACTAGTTGAGCGACAAAACCCTGCGCATTGCGCTCTCGAATAAGGCGCCGCCATGGTCCCGCGAATCCGAAGCCGAATCGCTCAAGGCTGAATCCGATCAGGACGCCTAGCGCTAAGAGTAGTGAAAAACGAACGCCCGCTGAGACAGCGAGCGTTAATAGAAGTCCAGTAATAAGGAGTGTTCGTATGACCAAGAATTAATTCACCAAGCTGTTAAACCATTTTTTGGTTTTCAAGATGGCGAATTGTACAGATGTTGGAACGTTTTCCATGGGTTTATTCAACGCTGACCACTCAACCATCGACTCTGCGTAGAGTTTAACGTCATCGACCTTAGCGACTTCACTTAAAACAAACCAGTTGGTTGCGGCCCAGTGACCCGTGTTGCAGTATGAAATTGTGCCTGCTTGGTTAAGACCGTTGTCGGCCACAATCGATTGCACTTCGTCAGCGTGCTTTAATAACGGTGTGTTTTTATCAAAGAACGCTTCAAAGGCAAATTGATCAGCTCCTGGAAGAATGCCTGGGCGTGCTGCTGCATCGTGCCAAGCCTTTCCTGCATAGAAATCATCAAGACGCGCATCTAAAAGGCGTGCACTACCCTCGCCTGCAACCTGTTTTTCAACCTCGGCTGTATCCGCGTACCAGGTTGAATTAAACGTCAGTTGTGGGGCTGCTGGAGACACTACTGTCTGACCAGAGGCAAGCTCAAAGCCATCTTTTTGATACGCTCTGAAACCGCCGTTTAAAATTGCGAGCGAATCAAAACCAACGCTTTTGAGTGTCCAATACACTCGTGCTGCCGCACCGAAATCTGTCGTTGTCACACCATCATGAACAATCACGACAGAATCATTGGTATCAATACCTTTCGACCCTAATGCCGCACCCAGTTTATTGAGCTCGGGCAATTTTCCTGGGTTCTGTTTTGGACCTCTAAACTCACCATAAGGAATATAAACTGAGCTAGGAATATGCTGCTTTAAGTAATCCTTCTCATCACTACGGATCTCTAGAACTTTGACTTCGTTATTATCGAGCAAGTCAGTTAAGGTAAAGCTATCAATCACTGGTGTTAGAGTGGCCGCTTGAGTCGAAACAGAGAAAGCGATCGCCGCTGTTCCTGCAAAAGTTTTCCATGCCTTCATGTGGGTATCCTCTCAAATCAATGCGAGGATATTAGACGCCGCCACATAGATCTCAAAAGAATAAGTTTTTAAATGCTTATAACTTTTAGTTTTATCTGGTCCGCTGCGTCGGGCACACATGCCGACCAAAACTAAAGCCGCGCCGCGTAACGTGCTTGGTCTTGCGGCCAGACACACGCTCGCGCCACATTTTAAAGCTCGAGAGTTTCATTTCACGACGCATGAGCTCGATCACATCTGATTCCTTTAAGCCAAATGATGCCTCAATGGCTTCGAACGGCGTTCTGTCCTCCCAGGCCATCTCGATCACACGACTAATTTCATCAGGGCTCAATGTGTGTTTTTTAAAAGCCATCGAAGCGTCTCTTGAGTTGATGACGAAAACGCAGATGCATCTCCGGAGATGAAGCTCGGACGTAGCGCGTTACATTGAGCTTTGCCGAGCTCTACACCCCATTGATCGTATGAGTTGATATTCCAAATCACGCCTTGTGTGAACACCTTATGCTCATAAGCTGCTATCAGCGCTCCAAGTGATTCAGGTGTTAACTGCTGCATCATGATTGTTGAGCTTGGACGATTACCTGGAAAGGTCCGATGCGGCGCTAACCTCTCAGCCTCTGTCTCAGAAAAGCCTTGGTTCACCATATCTTGGTAAACCTCGTCTGATGCTTTACCAAACGCGAGTGATTCGGATTGAGCGAGGCAGTTGGCGTTCAACAACAGATGCGATTCAGCATCAGTATTTACAGGCTGTGCACTCATAATGAAATCAATCGGGCAGATGAGGGTTCCCTGATGAAGTAACTGGAAAAAGGCATGCTGTCCATTGGTGCCTGGCTCGCCCCAAATCACAGGGCAGGTCTCGTACTCAACCGGTTGACCCTCACGATCAACGCGCTTGCCATTGGACTCCATCTCCATTTGCTGAAGATATGCGGAAAAACGATGTAAGCGCTGTTCATATGGCAGAACCGCAAGGGTTTCTAATCCAAACCCGTTCCGATACCAGACACCAAGTAATGCCATCAGAACGGGAATATTGCTCTCGGGCGGCGTTTCTCTGAAATGCTGATCCATCTCGCGCGCACCATTCAGCAATCGATCGAACACATCAGGCCCTAATGAAATCATCAGCGATAACCCAATGGTGGACCACACTGAATAACGACCACCAACCCAATCCCAAAATCCAAACATCCGCTCTTCGCTAATACCGAACGCTTTGACCGCATCTGCATTGGTCGAAAGTGCTGCGAAATGATGAGCGACTGCCTCTTGGCCTAACGAATCTGCAATCCACCGCTGCGCCTTTTTCGCGTTATGCATGGTTTCTTGGGTTGTGAATGTCTTTGATGCGACCAAAACCAAGGTCGTTTCTGGATTCAGATCCGTTAAAACATCATGTAAATGCGCACCATCGACATTAGATACGTAATGTGGCTTCGGGCCATCGATATGAGGCTTTAATGCCTCGCTTACCATCAAAGGACCGAGATCCGACCCGCCGAT